>JAGQYH010000087.1 GCA_020436175.1 Bacteroidota bacterium | reverse complement strand
TAGGTTTTAGCCTTCTCCACGATTTTGCCATGTTCTATGAGATATAGTTCATTGAATCGTTCACACAATTCACCGGCTTTACTGTGCCTTAAAAATATAGGATCACCAATTTTGAGTTTGGTTTTGCCTTTATACACGATAGGTGTTTGTACTTCACCCGCCCCTTCCTGATCGATCAATTTTGACCCTTCAGGTAAATAGGGAAGAGGTGCCTTTATGGATTCAATTCCGCCGGAAGCAATATATCCACCGCCTTGGCAGGTATATATACCATCTTTTGGTCGTCTTGTAATTTGTAGAGCAAATCCAGCCGCCGGTAGTAATGAAAAATTAGAATAATAATCGAATAAATGGGAATTGTAAAAACCCGATCCAACGGTGATCTCCGTAACCACTTCTTCAACACAAGTACTTTCCATACTTCCTGTGCCGCCGCCATTAACAAAATCCAACTCGAGATCTTTTGAACGCAAATAATTAACCGCTTCTTTTCTAAACTGTTTGATTTGCGGAATGGAAACGGCTTTCAGACCCTTAATGGTAGTGTTGATCAAAAATTTTCCGGTAACGTTATCACCAACGCCTGCAATTTGAGCTTCATATCCCATCAATCCTTTAATTATCACTTTTTCAGATAATATGGCCTTGTCCACAAACTTTGTAAAATCCTTCATCGAACGAAGGGCTGAACGCCAAACACCAAAATGTAAACCGGGAAAGTCAACAGACATATCGATATCAATACAAATTGGAATCTTAATTTCCGCATCTTGCAACGCCTTTTCAATGATATGAATATGTTCCATTCTATCCACCATCAAATAGATTTTCGCACCGGATCTTACTTTATTGGCAATGGCTTGAATATGTGGCGGATGAACCACAGGATATGCTAAAATGATATCATCAAATCTATTTTCCGCCAAATAAACAGCTTCTTCTGCCGTAAAACACATGATGCCCTTGAACTGGTTATTGGACTGTAAAATTCGATCCATCACACTTTTACATCTAATGGATTTGGAAGCAATACGTATATTTTTACTCTTTGCTCTTTCGATCAATACATCAATATTTTGATGCATCAGATCCAAATCAACATACGCTAAAGGCATTCTTTGCCCTTTAAATATTGACTTGTAGTATTTATACTTCGACATGATACTTCGAAACTACTAAACTTTACTTTATCAAATGCTTAATATAAAAGTTTAACTATTTATTTTTTATAGTTAAACCTAACAGAAATCAATGAAGTAGGAGATTTGTGAAAAAAAACGGACATATTTCTTCGCTTTAATCTTAGGTTAACAAATGAAGACAGACATGAATGGAGTAAGGCGATATCAAGTAACTTTTTGTAAATTTTGCCTTTTAAAAAATCAACAATAAATATAATGGGAGAATTTAAAGGCAAAACTGTTTTTATTACCGGAGGTAGTAGAGGCATTGGAAAAGCTATTGGCGTTAGATTGGCTCAAGAAGGAGCTAATATTGTAGTTGCGGCTAAAACGGCAGAAGAACATCCGAAGTTACCGGGAACGATTTATTCTGCAGCAGAAGAGATGGAGAAAGCGGGAGGCAAGGCCCTGCCCGTGATCATGGATATCCGATCTGAGGAAATGGTAGAAGCAGCAGTAGCCATTGCGGTAGAAGAATTTGGTGGAATTGATATTCTTGTTAATAATGCCAGTGCTATTAACTTGTCGCCCACATTGCAACTTTCTATGAAACGATATGACCTAATGCACCAAGTGAACACCAGAGGTACATTTATGACTTCTCAAAAATGCATTCCGTATTTAAAGAATGCTGACAATCCGCATATCTTGAATTTGTCTCCACCTTTGAATATGGAACCAAGATGGTTTGGTACATTTCCGGCATATTCCATTGCGAAATACGGCATGAGCATGTGTGTGTTAGGCATGGCAGAAGAATTCAAAGGAGATGGCATAGCCGTTAATGCTTTATGGCCAAGAACCACTATTGCCACTGCAGCAGTTCAAAACTTATTGGGTGGTGATCAGATCATTTCACAAAGTCGTACGCCTGAAATAATGGGCGATGCAGCCTATTACATCTTGCGTAGAAACAGCAAAGAGTGTACCGGCAATTTCTTCATTGATGATGAAGTAATGAACAGTGAAGGATTCACCGACCTATCGAAATATGCTATCAATCCGGATAAGGAATTGATGCCCGATTTCTTCGTATAGATTTAAAAATTAAAATTCAACAAAACAATGAAACCATTCTTGGTGCTTTTATCTCTGATTCAGATCAGTTTAGCGTTTGCCGGCGGAGGTAAAGACAAAGATTTTTACATGCCGGATTATATCCAAACAGAAGCCATTCAAATTGTAAGAGATTCTTTTGGTGTACCTCATATTTTTGCACCCACAGATGCTGAAGTGGCTTATGGATTGGCATGGACAACCATGGAAGATGATTCTAAAACTGCTCAGTTTTTATATTTCGCTTCCAAAGGACTGTTGGGCAGACATGAAGGCATCCAAGGGGCTATCATTGATTATGCGGTAGAGTTAACCAGAGTGAGAGAAGTGGCAGAAGAATATTTGGCCAATTGTCCGCAAGACTTTAAAAGAGTAGTGGAAGGCTATTGTGCCGGAGCCAATGCTTATTTCGTTACTCACTGGGATGAATTATTGATCAAGAAAGCCTTTCCGCTTGAACCGGTGGATGTTATTTCCGGATATATGCTGGGCATGTCATTAATGGCCGGCATTGATGGTGCATTGAAATCCATTGTGGAAGAAAGAATGGCGGAACACATACCCGATCAGCCCGATTATCCCATCATTGGTTCTAATGCCATTGCTTTTAACCATAACATCACTAAAGATGGGAATACTTACTTGGATATCAACTCTCATCAACCTTTAGAGGGCATTTTATCCTGGTATGAAGCTCATCTTTGTAGTGAAGAAGGCTTGAATATCACCGGTTCTTTATTCCATGGTGGTTTGTCTATCTTTCACGGTACAAATGAAAACTTGGGTTGGGCGCATACTGTTGGTGCATTTGATAAGAAAGACATCTTTGTTTTAAAGATGAAAGAAGGCAGTAAAAAGTATTACCAATATGGAGATGAATACAAACAGTTAGACAAAAGAGTGGCGAAATTAAGAGTTGGATTGGGTAAAAATCACAATCTAATTCTTCCGGTTAGAAAGAAAATTTACTGGAGTGAATTTGGTCCAACTTTGAAAACAAAAGAAGGTGTGTTTGCTTTGAGAATGGCTTCTTTGATGGAACCGAGAGTAGCGGAACAATGGTGGCGAATGAATAAAGCAAAGAACTTTGAGGAGTTTAAATCCATATTAGCAATGCAAGGTATTGCACAGATGAATGTTTGTTATGCAGATAAAGAAGGTAATATCTATTTATTGGCGAACGGATTGATTCCTAAAAGAAAAGAAGGTTTGGACTGGGAACAACCGGTTTGGGGCACCGGTCCTGATGTGAACTGGACGGAATACTATTCTATTGATGAATTGGCTCATTTTGAGAACCCGGAATGTGGTTATGTTTTTAACACCAATAATTCCGCCTATCATGGAACGGCTCCCGAGGAAAACTTAGATCCGGCGAATTTCAGTGAAAATATGGGATACAATCTGGAAGTAAACAATAGAAGTGCTAGGTTTTATGAATTGATGGCACAATATGATTCGATTGATTGGCAAGATTTTCTTGATATAAAATTTGATCATCAATATGTGAAGGACACCTTCTATTTTATCAAGAAGTTCCCGATCATGGATGCTTTTGATGTAACGGCAGAAGAGCAGCCTGATCTGGCCGATGTTATTCAACATTTTAACAATTGGAATTGGCGAACAGATAGCACCAACCTCGATTTTCCAATCATAGCTTATACCTTATATGAAATCTATTACAGGTCAACTGATGAACAGGAAAAACTATTTCAAACTGATTCAGTTGCCAGAAAGCAATTCTTTGTGGATTGTATGCGATTGGCCAAAAACCGAATGATCAAAACTTTTGGTACGATGGAGATACCCTTCGGCAGAGTGCATGGTTTAAGACGTGGCGACAAATGGGTGCCGTTAAATGGAGGTCCTGAGAATTTACGAGCGGCAGCAGCGAAGTTTGCTGATGACGGGCGACTAACCGTTTGGGTGGGCGATTCATTTATTCAATTGGTAAAATTCACCAAAGACGGTCCGGAGATATATAGTATCAGTCCTTACGGCGCTTCAAATAAACCGGAAAGTCCGCATTATACAGATCAAATGGAAATGTTCTCCAAGCAGCAAATGAAAAAGATGAGTTTGGACAAAAACTATTGGTTGGAAAGGGCAGAAGCAATTTACAGTCCGCAGTAAGTTAATACTCCGCTAGAACTTCAAATGCTTAACGGTAAGACCTTTATTGATCAATTGATTTAAAGAATCAATACCTATTCTGATGTGCTGTTCCACAAAATTTGAGGTAACAATCTTATCGCTTTTGGTGGTTTTAACGCCTTCCGGTATCATTGGCTGATCACTTACCAATAGTAATGCTCCCGTTGGAATGGTGTTGGCAAATCCGGTGATAAAAATCGTGGCTGTTTCCATGTCAATGCCCATCACTCTGATCTCCCGCAAGTAGTCTTTAAATTCTTCGTCGTGTTCCCAAACTCTTCTATTGGTGGTATAAACCGTACCCGTCCAATAATCAAAATTATGATCTCTAATAGTCGTTGAAACGGCTTTCTGCAAATTAAAAGAGGGGAGTGCAGGCACCTCATGAGGGAAGTAGTCATCAGAAGTTCCTTCCCCTCTAATGGCTGCAATCGGTAATATAAAGTCACCCAATTTGTTCTTCTTTTTCAATCCGCCGCACTTTCCTAGAAATAAAACAGCTTTGGGTTTGATAGAACTTAAAAGATCCATGATGGTAGCTGCATTGGCACTGCCCATACCAAAGTTGATCATAGTAATGTTTCCGGACGTCGCATTAGGCATCGCTTTGCTTTTTCCTTTGATCTTCACTCCTTGGATAGAGGCAAACAGCTCCAGATATTTGCCAAAATTCGTCAGCAGAATATATTTTCCTAATTTATGTTTGGCAACTCCGGTATATCTTTCTAACCAATTACTTACAATTTCTTCTTTTGTCTTCATCTCTCGTCAATTTGTTGTCACAAGGTGATTTAATGCCTTGTCTAAAATAATTAATATTAAGCCGCCTAAAATAGATAATATTTTACCATCTTAGATGGCTGACAATGACAAAGTTACATTGTTAATCACTGCAAAGCAATAAAGATGAGAGACTACAAGCAATATTACATTCTAAATGAACCGCCGGAAATTGTTTATTTGGCATTGACACGACCGGACACCATCGCCTTATGGACGGGATATGAAGCCACCATGTCAACTGAAGAAGGCAGTGAATTTTCATTATGGGATGGCAATATAGTCGGCAAGAATCTTTCTTTTGAAAAGAATAAAAAGATCGTTCAACAATGGTATTTTGGCGATCAACCGGAAGACTCCATCGTCACTATCATCTTGCATCCTCATAAAAAAGGAACATCAATAGAATTAAGGCATATTAATATTCCTGAAGAAGCGTATGAAGATATGGTAAATGGCTGGGATAATGCGTATTTTGGGAGTCTGCAAGAATTTTACGAAGAGGAGTGAAAAGCCAATGGAATTAACAAGATATAACAACTGAATTTTATAAAGTGGAATAATTTATGCATTCCACTTTTCAATCTTAACTATAATGAATGAAAACCATAACCTTTTTAATTAGCTTTTCTTTTGCCTTTATGGCAGCTAATGCACAAGCTTATGAAAAATTAGATTATTACTTGAACAAATATCCGGGTGATAATGTTGTAAACAGTTTAGTGAGTACGCATCTGGTAATTGATTATGGTGATAATGGTGAGCCGAAGGTTTGGGTTACAGAAACTGAACGGTCCATCTATCTGAAAGATAATGCGGCTTCCTTTTCATCAGGGTCGGTTACGCATTCTGAACATTACAAGATAAAAGCATTGGAAGCCTATTCATTGATTCCCAACGGCAATAAGTTCAAGAAACTAACCGTCAACGATTTTGCCACTAAAACAGAATTCAGTCCGGGGATTTTTCATAACGGAACGGAATCGTTGAATTTTATCTTTCCATCGCTTTCCAAAGGAGCTAATTCCGTTGTTGAACACACTATGGAATTGAGCATTCCTCAGCTGTTATCCGGTTTTTATATTCAGGATTACTACCCGACAGAAAGAATGGAAATCACCATAGAGGCTGCCGAAGGAATAGAATTGGAGTTTTCTTATATCAATGCTTCGGAGGAAATCTATCAGCCAACGATTACAGAAAATAAGAAAGGCAAAGTTTACAAATGGGTGTTAACCGACATCCCTGCATTCGAGTATGATAACGATGCACCAAGCATTACGTATTATACTCCTCATATTGTACCAAGAATTTCATCTTATCAAAAGGATGGTAAGAAAGTGAATTTACTGACGAATATTGACGATCTCTATCATTGGTATTATTCGCTTATTGAACAAACAGATAAATCCGCCAATGATGAAATCAAGGCAGTGGTAGATTCTCTCACCAAAGACGTTACCGATGAATGGGAGAAGATTAGCAGAATTTACTATTGGGCGCAAGATAATATCAGATATGTCGCTTTTGAAGAGGGCATGCAAGGTTTTATTCCTGAAAATGCTGAAAAAGTTTGTAACCGAAAATATGGCGATTGTAAAGGCATTACTTCTTTATTGTACACCATGATGCAAGAAGCCGGTATTGAAACTTATTTTACTTGGGTAGGCACGAGAGACCGACCTTATCGTTACGAAGATGTTCCGGCACCGATTGTGGATAATCATATGATATTGACTTACAAAAAGGATGGCCAATATTTCTTTATCGATGGCACTTCCAATACCAGTCCGATTGGTGAACCTACTGCTTTTATTCAAGGTAAAGAGGTGTTGATCGCCATAGATAAAAATGAATATGAAGTGGTTGAAGTCCCGGTACATTCTTACGATTATACCACTTATTCTGACACCGTGTTTTTAACATTAGAAGAGGAAAGCGGTTCTTTAAAAGGAAAAGGCAAATCCGTTTTATCGGGATTTTATAATACTCGATTAAAGGGATATTTGAAACTGAGCTCGAAAGATGAGCAAAAACGCTTTCTGGAAGAGTATTTGGAGAAAGGTCATAATAAGTTTGAGTTAGATACCTTCCAAGTGTCAGATATTACCAACAGGATAGAAGCATTGAAAATTGATTATGACTTTTCATTGGCAGATTATGTGTCGAAAAATGACGATGAGCTCTATGTTAACCTCACGTTGGATAAAACCTACAGCGATTTCAATCTCAATCCAAAGCGAAAAGTGCCTTATGAAAAACCATTTAAATCAAAGAATGATCTCACAGTTATTTTAGACATTCCTGATGGTTATGTGGCATCTTACATTCCTGAAAATCAAGAATTTAAACAAGACAAATTTGGCTTTAGCTTTAATGTTCAACAACAAGGCAATCAAATCATTCAAAAATTTACGGTTTACGATGATTTCCTTTTATTAGGGAAAGAAAATTTCGATGATTGGAATAAAATGATACGTTCCATTAAGAAAGTAAATCGCGAATCCGTTATTTTAAACAAAATTAATTAAGCATGCCCAAAAACTCATTTTTTACCTCTTCAATCATCTTTTTATTGGTCGTGCTTTTCAATGCATCTTCAGCATTGGCGCAAAGTTTCCCTCCGGAGCATTTATTGTACGATTGGAAGGAAACACCTGATTTTAAGATTCCGGTAGAAGACAAAGATTTTAGTGAAGTCATTATTAAAGATCTGAACTCAACAGAATTCATCATTGAAGGCAATAATTTTTTCCAATACAATTTGGAGCATAAAATAATTTATATCGCCAGTGAAGCAGGGGTAGAGGACAACAATAAGATATTTCTTTCTACCTCCGAATATGAAGCGGTAGAAATGCAAAAGGCCAGAGTGGTGAACTCCAAAGGCAATATTATTGTGTTTGACGAAAATGATGTAAAAGAAGGAATAGACGAGCAAAGCGGCTATAATTTCAATTATTTTGCGTTGGATGGTTTAGATATCGGGAGTTTTGTGGAGACCATTTTTCTGACCAAAAAACCGGCTCGATACAGTGGTCATAAAGAAACGTTACAATCGGATGTGCCCAAAAGGAATGTTGAATTTGAATTGATCTGTGCAGAACATTTAGAGTTTGCCTTTCTTTCAACCAATGGTTTAGGAGAAGTATCTTTAGATACGGTGATCAACGGCAAAAACTTTTATCGATTGTTGGTCGATACTATGGAAGCGTATGAATACGAACCTATTTCATTCGGACAAGCCAATCGTCAGGCAGTTATTTATAAGTTAGATAAAAACACGGCTTCTGGTAGTACGAATATGACCTCCTATAAAACCGTTGTCAATAACTATTACAGTTATATCTATGATGATCTCTCTAAATCCGATAAAAAGAGCATCAGTAAATTGTTAAAAAAGATCGGTGTCAACGGCAATCTATCCACCACAGAGAAAGTGGAGCGCTTTGAAAGTTACATGAAAGAAAATTACGCTGTTTTGCCGTATGTTTTGCAAGAATATGAAACCATCAGTGCCTTATTGGAAAACAAAGCAAGTAGTGAAACGGCTTTTATCAAATTGTATGCAAATGCCTTGAAACAGATGAATGTAGTGCATGAGATTGTGCTTACCTCTGACAGAACGGTCAGTAAGTTCGACGAAACATTTGAGGCGAATAATTTCTTACAAACAGCACTCTTTTATTTGCCTACCATCGATCAATATTTGTCACCGGCTGCTGAAGAGTTGCGATTAGGCTTTATTCCGTGGGAATACACTGCCACCTATGGTTTATTCATTAAAACGATCACGGACGGTAAAACATCCAGAGGTTCGGGCAAAGTGAAATACATCGAACCATTGGACTATACGCATACCTCATTCGATCATTATATTACCGTTGATATGACGGAAGATCCGTTTGAGCCGTTGATCAGTTTTGATGTGCAATTGAGTGGATATATGTCTTCCTTTATGCAAACGGCCTATCAATTTCTGTCGGATGAAGAAAAGAAACGAACGCATGAAGGTTTGATCGATATGATCATTTCCGAGAGCAGTTCAGAAGGTTTAAAAGTGGTGAATGGCGAAGCTGCATTATTCGGCAAAAAACCGTTGAGTTTACAGATTGAAGTGAATTCGTTGAATTTTACGGAAAAGGCCGGAGATAAGGTGTTATTTAAGGTAGGGGAGCTGATAGGGGAGCAAACCGAATTGTACAACGAAAAGCCTAGAAAAATGCCTATTGAAAACGATTATAACAGAGCTTTTGATAGGGAAATTAAGATCATTTTACCGGAGGATTATAAGGTATCTAATCTGGATAAATTGGTGTTCGACAATGAAATGTCTGATGGATCGGCGATTTTTAAATCTACTTACAGTTTAGAAGATAATTTGTTAACCATCAGTATTGATGAGCATTACGAT
>JAGQYH010000086.1:6557-9733 GCA_020436175.1 Bacteroidota bacterium | reverse complement strand
AAAGAATCAACCATCCAAAAACATTTAAAGCCGTTTCCTTTGATAGAATGGCAAGGAACAAAAAAATTAAAAAAGGAATTAAATTGTAAGTCTTTCTATCTCTGAAAAACTTCAAATAAAAGATCAATGCTATTATCAAAAACGAAAAACATAGAATCTCCTCTCGGTTTTTAATACTGGCTACCACCTCTGTATGGATAGGATGAAAAATAAATAACAACAGCCCAATATATATCACCTGTTTAGGCATATGAATGCCAATAATGCTGAGCATTCTTAAAAAGACCAGCAGCAAAATTATGTTCAGGGCATATAGTAGAATATTTACAACATGACTGTTATGCGGGTTATTTCCCCACCACATGTATTCAAAAACCATAGTGATCTTTCCCATGGGACGATAACCATAAGTTACGCCTTCGCCTTCGTTATATCTGCTGGTCAGCAGGGTAGGAATAGCACTGATGCCCTCTTTTATAATATCATTCTGACTATCTAACGGAACAATGTAAGCATCATCAATATTATAGTCGTTCTGAATGGTATTTCCATAGGTCACAAACGCTAAAACGATAATGATTATGGCTTCCCAAACACTAATTAATGATGGATTTGAATTGATATACTTTTTACGCTTACTCAAAGTGCCTTCTGACAGTTTCAGCTATAATGATAATTATT
Organism: Bacteroidota bacterium; assembly: GCA_020436175.1. Classification (GTDB taxonomy): domain Bacteria; phylum Bacteroidota; class Bacteroidia; order Chitinophagales; family JADIYW01; genus JAGQYH01. The sequence goes on along the minus strand of JAGQYH010000086.1, from coordinate 9,052 downwards.
GTAATTGAAAAAGTAGAATAATGCCTAAAAACAATTTAGATATAAATAAGAAGCCCCGCCAATATCTTTGGCGGGGCTTCTTTTCGCAGGGACAAATAAATTGTACAACTCTTTATAGAGGTATCGCACCTCTCATTAGTTTTAGTTTTTCTTATAGGCTGATGGACTTTTCAGTAACCATCTTGCGTAGATTGATAAGCGCATAGCGCATTCTTCCTAAAGCAGTATTGATACTTACACCGGTCATATCTGCAATTTCTTTAAAACTCATTTCTGCATAATGACGAAGCACCACTACTTCTTTCTGTTCATCAGGCAATTGGTTAATCAAATCTTTGACTTTTGCTTTCGCTTGGTCTTTGATCATCGTTTGTTCGGCATTATCTCCTGAAAACTTTAACACCTCAAAAATGTCAAATCCTTCATTGTCCACGATGGAAGGCTTTCTCTTCACTTTCCTGAAGTAATCAATACACAAGTTGTGTGATATTCTCATTACCCATGGAAGAAACTTACCTTCTTCTTTATAATTGCCTGATCTAAGGCTTTCAACTACTTTAATGAACGTGTCCTGAAAAATATCTTCTGCAAGATATTTATCCCGAACAAACATGTACACGGCTGTGTAAACTCTGTCTTTGTGTCTATTAATAAGAACTTCGAGGCTCGCCTCACAACCGTTTAAATACGATTTAACCAACTGTTGGTCATCTTGAACATACAAACTCATCTACTTAAGATTTAGATTATAAAAACTTATTGCTTAGTGTAGAGTTCTGTCTATATTAGTTCAATTTAAATTTGTTAGTTAAAAAGTTAGTAAAGTTATTTTCGTACAAAGTTTCTTTCACATAAATTAACACAACTATTGTGCCAAAACATCATGAAACAACACTCTGAATCAAATATAACAATAAAAGGCGCGAATGTCCATAATCTGAAAAATATTAATGTTATTATTCCTAAAAATAAATTTGTCGTCGTTACCGGTGTTTCCGGATCGGGAAAGTCATCGTTAACCATGGATACTTTATATGCTGAAGGACAAAGAAGATACGTGGAATCATTATCGTCGTATGCGCGACAGTTTTTAGACAGGAAAGAGAAGCCTGACGTAGAATATATTAAAGGCTTGTCGCCAGCAATAGCCATAGAACAGCGTGTTTCATCCAGTACAACGCGCTCTACCGTTGGAAGTCTGACAGAAATCTACGACTACTTAAGATTGCTGTATGCCAAGGCCGGAGAAACCTATTCTCCCGTTTCAGGGAACAAAGTGTTCAAGCAAGAAGTACAAGATGCAATACACTTTATCAAGCAACTTGAACAAGGCAAAAAGTTGCAAATTTTATCTCCGATCCACGACCAAAAAAATATAACAACCACTTTAAAAAATTTATTGCAGAAAGGATACTTAAGACTTTTTGTTGATGGAAAAGTGTTGCGAATTGAGGACACTCTAGAAACAAAAATCAGCAGTGCCCTTTTTTCTGAACATCAAGTGTACTTATTAGTGGACAGAATTACAGCCAGCCTCGAAGAAGAACATCTGAATAGAGTGGCCGACTCCATTAATATTGCATTTGATGAAGGCCATGATATTTGTGTTATCGACTTGGGTGATGGTCAAATGGAAACCTTCAGCAGAAGGTTTGAATTAGACGGCATCAAATTCGAAGAACCGACTCCCCACTTCTTCAATTATAACTCTCCTTACGGTGCTTGCACCACTTGTGAAGGCTTTGGAACGATCATAGGTATTGATCACGATTTGGTTATACCCAATAAAAATCTATCGTTGTATGAAGATGCCGTAGCGGCTTGGAAAGGTGAAAAAATGAGTTGGTATAAAGATGAGTTTATTAAAAATGCTCATTTAGTAGATTTCCCGATTCATAAACCGATCATCGATTTGAGCAAAGAGCAATATCAAACTTTGTGGAATGGTTTTCAAGGTGTGATGGGCATTAATGATTTCTTTAAAGAAGTTGAAGAACAAACCTATAAGATTCAATATAGGGTGATGCTATCGCGATACCGCGGCAGGACGGTTTGCAATGATTGTGAAGGCACTAGACTGAGAAAAGAAACGCGATATGTTAAAGTCGGTGGAAAATCCATCGGTGAACTTTTAAGCATTCCCATTAAAGATCTGGCTGCCCATTTTGAATCTATCAAACTAACCGATTTTCAAGAACAAGTATCTACCAGAATTCTGGTGGAAGTGAAACAACGATTGCAATTTTTAATTGATGTTGGCTTAGAATACTTAAATCTTAATCGAATATCCAACACCTTATCCGGCGGTGAAACGCAAAGGATACATCTAACCAGAACTTTAGGCAGCAACTTAACCAGTTCTATCTACATTTTGGATGAACCCAGCATCGGGCTTCATCCGCATGATTCCGACAGATTAATAAAAGTTTTGAAACATTTGCGTGATTTGGGTAATACCGTTATTGTAGTAGAACACGAAGAAGATATTATTCTTG
>JAGQYH010000086.1:0-6461 GCA_020436175.1 Bacteroidota bacterium | reverse complement strand
TTTTTGCCGGAAAAATTGAAGACATTTTTAAAACGCCCACAAGTTTAACAACGCAATATTTAGAAGGAACAAAGAAAATTGAAGTTCCCAAAAAACGCAGAAAACCTTACGATTTCATTGAAGTTAAAGGAGCCAAACACCATAATTTAAAAAACATCTATGTGCAATTTCCATTGAATGCTTTAACGGTAGTTACCGGTGTGAGCGGTTCGGGAAAAACAACACTTGTAAAAGGCATTCTTTATCCGGGCATCAAGCGGGTTTTGGAAGGACATGGCACCAAACCCGGATTACACAAATCAATTGACGGCGCCATTAATCAATTGGGTAAAATTGAAATGGTAGATCAAAATCCTATTGGACGATCCAGTCGATCCAATCCGGTTACTTACATCAAAGCGTATGATGCCATCCGCGATCTCTATTCCAGACAACCGTTGTCGAAAATCAGAAATTACAAACCGAAGCACTTTTCATTTAATGTTGAAGGTGGCAGATGTGACAATTGCAATGGCGAAGGAGAAACCATAGTAGAAATGCAATTTCTGGCAGACATTCATCTCACCTGTGAAGTTTGTAAAGGTGCACGCTTCAAACAGGAAATTCTGGAAGTACATTACAAAGAAAAGAGCATTGCCGATGTATTAGGGATGACCGTAGATGATGCTTTGCTTTTTTTCAAGGATGCCAAAGAAGTTAGCAGCAAACTTTCCCCATTGGCCGAAGTAGGTTTGGGTTACATCCAGTTAGGCCAATCGTCCAGCACCTTAAGTGGAGGTGAAGCACAAAGAGTGAAACTGGCTTCCTTTTTATCAAAAGGTAAATCGGCAGAGAAAGTCTTGTTTATTTTTGATGAACCTACTACCGGACTTCATTTTCACGACATCAATAAACTATTGAAAGCCTTTAATGCTCTAATTGAAAAAGGACATTCCATCATTATTATAGAACACAATTTAGAGATTATTAAATGTGCGGATTGGTTGATCGATCTCGGGCCTGGCGGAGGCAATGATGGAGGCGAATTGATCTTTCAAGGCACACCGGAAGGACTTGTCAAAGAAAAAAGCTCATTGACAGGTTTGTACTTAAAGGAAAAATTGAATTAAAATGACTCCAAAAGCTGTCAATAAATTTAATTTACTTAAAATTTTCTTGCTCCTTTTCATTTTGGCAGACTCCTGTTATGCTTTTTACCAATATTATCACTTACCATTGGATGGCGACCTAGTGCCCATTGTAGCACCATCTGAACATTATGCTTCCGTTTTAATTGACCCTTTCGGCATTTCAGTGATTAAAGACCATAAAGAATATGCCGCCACCAACAGGTATTTTGCGCATATCACCATGGTGGGCTATTACAAATCTTTTTATCAATTTATTGCGCCTTTCTATAAGGATAAGATCAAAGCATTATATAGCATTTCTGCCTTGTTCAGTATTGCTGTTCACTTACTGTTGTTGTTCTTATTGACAGTGTATGTCTGCGGCCACTCCAAATTTTGGAAAACTTCCTTTCTTTTGGCTATGGGCATTCTTGTACCCTTTTTCCAGATCAACGGATATTATGACAGCATTGGCATTATTGACAAGTCCGTTACTTATACCTTTTTTTATGCCCTACCATTGGCATTGTTGCTGCTGTTTTTTTTACCCTTCTATTTGTCCTATTACCACCGAAAACCTATAGATTCTTACTTAAAAAAATGGATGTGGCCCTTATGGATACTATTGGCGATTTATATTTGTTTCAGCGGTTCACAAATGGCTCCATTGGTCATTATTATCTGCCCTACAGTTGTGTTGATCCATTTTTATTTTAAGTCGAAATCATTCATAAAAGGCAATTCAACTACTCTTCTATTCTTTTTTGGTTTTGTGCTATTGCTTTCTGTTTATTCATTTTACATCGGCAGGTTTAATATTGAAAACGGTATTCCGATTCCACTGACAGAAAGATATTGGAAGCTGGCGAAAGGACTCCCGAAATTCTTAACTTATAAAATGGCGTTTGCTTTCATGGCCATACTGCTATTGGTCAATCTTGTGTTGCTCAAAAAAATTAAACCGAATGTATTTAGCAGTCATGCTTTTAAACTAATCGTTATGGCTTTACTGCTTTGCGCCGCTTATCTTATATTATTGCCATTAGGTGGTTATCGACCTTATCGACCTTGGATTGTCAGGTATGATACCTTTCTACCCATTACCATGGTATTGATCTTTTTACTGTCCCTTTCTTCTCATTTTTTGTTGACCTCAAGAAAGCTGACAAAACCTATCCGATCCTATTACACTATCTTTTTGATATCCATTTTGTTTGTATTTCAATGGAGTGATTGCCTTCCTTTGAAATATGACAATAGCTGTCAAAAAGAAGCGTTAACTGCTATAGCTGATTCCAATGAAAGCATAATTGAACTATCTGATGATTGCACGCTCTTGAGTTGGTTTATCATAAGTGATCCGGCCTACTCAAAAGATATTGGTAAAATGTTGCACTTTTGGGGAATTAGCCGTCAGGAAATAATGTTCTATCAAACTGATAAAAATTGACGAACCGTATTATAAATTCTATTTTCAACCCTATGCGCATAGCCAGCATCATTTTGTTTTTTTCATTTTTCAAAGTCGGAAGCGGACAAGATGCTCAAAGTATATATGATGAAGCTTATCGTCAATTGAATGAAGGTGTAAATGCCGCAGAGGTGATCCAAACATTGGGAAGTTGTATTAAAATGGATAAATCTTTCGAAGAGGCTTACCTGCTTCGAGCCTTTATCTTTTACAAATTGGACGATTACATTGCTGCTATCAGAGATTATGACAGTCTTTTAGTAATTAATCCCCATCACGAGGAAGGTCTTAAAAAAAGAGCATTGACTAAAATAAGAATTGAAGATTTTGAAGGTGCATTACAAGATCACAACTTAAGATTAGAATTAGCACCCAACAATGCTTCTGCCTTTTTTGATCGAGCTTATTGCCATGGAATGTTGGGCAATAATGAGGCTGCTATTGAAGATTATTCAATGGCCATTAAGATCAATCCTTATTTCACATCCGCTTATACTAATAGAGGTGTGGCATTATTAAATTTATTTCTTGAAGAAAATAATAATCGACCGCCTACCATTATTGAAGCGGAATATATTTGCGAAGATTTTCAGAAAGCAAGAAAGCTAGGCGACCATATGGCCTCCAAATACCTCCAGTTATATTGTACTAAATATTAGTTAACCGGTTTGATTTCTACAACCTTGCCATCTAATCCTTTTTGTTGAACACCTAAATGTTGCAGGACAGTGGCGGCAATATCAACCGTATTGACTTGTTCTGAAATCACACCTTGTTGCGCCACAGCATTTCCCGAAAAAATGGCAAAAACCGTTCTGATCTCAGGTACAAGTCTACCCTTACTATGAGATTTACCTTTCCCTCCGTGATCTGTGGATAGTATGGTGAGCCAATTTTCATGGCTGAGGTCACGGGCAGCCAATGCGTTTAGCACTGCACCAATATATTCATCCGTTTGCTTAACGGCATTCACGTAATTAGGATTCTCGACACCAAATCCTGTTGAATGTCCGGCATGATCCACATCATCGAAATGAAGAAACACAAAGTGAATGGTATCATTGGTCTGAAGCAAGTCAACCGCTAAATTTTTGACTTCTTCATCGTTTCCGAATAATGAGATGTCAACCGCATCTTGAATGATCTGTTTGTTGATGGGCTTCCAATGCACTATGGAGGCAGTATTGATGTTTTCATAAGTCGACTCTGCTTTAGCAAAAATCGAAGGGTGTTCATCAAAGTTAGGTTTTCGAAAACCATTGCCATTCACTTGGTGCTTTTGATGGTGGACACCGGTAAGCATGCTGGACCAATTCGTCCCGCTCATGGTTCTGCTTTCATTTTTGGCCTTCAGTGAGTAGGCCGTTTCCGGTTGATCCATTAACTCAACAATATTCGGAGCAATTTCTTTCGTGAGCAGATCAGGACGGCAACCATCTATGCCAATGATCAACACTCTATTGATGCCATCATATTTTTGAAGATTAACTTGGGATGTGGCAGATTCGTAAACCGCTTTATTACAACTCGATAAGATCGCCAAAAGAAATAAAACTGTTAAGGCTTTTTCAAGCAGGCGACCAATATGCCTCTTATGCAGGAATAACAGCATCTTTGATAATATTAACCAAGAAAAACAGATAGCTCAATAACAGGAAATAACCTTGCCATCGATTGACTCTGTTGGTAATCATCATGACGAAGAAGATAATTGTGATCATGATCATCAAGGGAATACTGAACATCAGCATTTGATTGGGCACCACCAATGGTGCGATCAACGCCGGAATGCCCAACACAGCAAATGAATTGAATATATTAGAACCTATCAAGTTTCCAACGGCAATTTCTAAATTCTTCTTTCTGGCAGCGGCTACACTCACCAAAAGCTCAGGTAAAGAAGTGCCTAAAGCCACTGCCGTTTGAGCCACCACTTCAGTACCTACATTCAATATCTCTGCAATTTTTAGTACAGCATCAATATTGTATTTCGCCGAAAAATAAATGGCGACACCACTTACGAAAAATAGCATCACGGCTGCCATGGGTAATTTACTTTCTTCCTCCTTTTCGTGTTCCGGTTCTTCCTCAGGTTTGTTTTTGATGGTATATACAATAAACAGTACCATCCCCAAACAAGCAACTATGCCATCAAACATTTCAAACGTCCCATCCAACATCATAATACTGACCAAGAATGTTGATCCCAGAAAAAATGGCATTTCCACCACCATTACATTCGTTTTCAAAACTATTCTTTTGGAAATAATCGCCACAAAGGCCATCACCAACCCGAAATTCGCAATATTGGACCCTACCACGTTTCCGATAACTATTTCAGTATTATCTTCAAATACGGCAATCAAAGAAGTGATCAACTCAGGAAGCGAAGTCCCAAGTGCTACCACGGTAACACCTATTACAAATGGATTGATCTTTAACGCCCCACCAATCTTCTCAGCAGCTTCAATAAAATAATCAGCTGCCTTTACCAGAACGATCAAAGTGCCTATAAAAACTACAATCCAAAGCGTTAAATTCATGAAGTTGAGATTGATGCAAAAATATAAAAAGAAGTTTTCGAATGCGGCAAATCAAAGTTATGATATCAAAAACTAAGTAACGCCAGTCGGCAGAACTTCATAAAAAAAAGCTGCTTCAGAAATCATCCAAAACAGCTTCTTTTTATGTTTGATCTATTGTTTAATTTTCAGGTACGAAGTAAACGTCCTTGGCATTTCTGTATTCCATGGCATTTTGATAAAAATTCTTTACATCCGGCTGTACCAATCGGTAATCTTTATCGTAGAAAATCGGCAAACATACAGCATCATCGATTACCACTTGATCTGCTTTGGCATATAAAATGTTTCGTTCTTCTTCATCTGTAGTGGCTAAAGCCGCTTTAAAGTATTGATCAAATTCTTCACTCTTGTATCGGAACGAGTTTTTATAACTTTTGATGGATAGATCGGGCTGATACCAATTCAGATCAAAAAGAGTTAAGAAATTTTCCGGATCCGGGTAATCGGCTACCCATCCCAATCTCCAAAATTGAAACTTGGCCGACTCCACCGCTTCTGTATGTTGCGCAAACGGCATTCTGGCAATTTCAATATCGATATTCAAATTCTCCTCTAACATTTTCTCCACCGCTTCTGCAACACTTTCATTTCGCTTTCCTCCACTATTGATCTGCAAAGTTAAACTTGGGAATCCCTCACCATTTTTATAGCCGGCCTTAGCCATTAATTCCTGTGCCTTTTCCGGATTGAATTTATAACCGTTTACTCGTGTAGCATCATAACTTCCCGTTCCCGGAGGAATGATACCATAGTTGGCAGGAAATCCGGTGCCTTTTAACGTAAAGTCGCAAATCTTCTCCCTATCAATCGCGTAGCAAAATGCTTGTCTTACTTCTTTTGATTTAAAAACGGGATCAACATTTAGGAATCCATAGTATTGAATAGCCAGCACCGGTCGTGCTTGTAATTGGTACTGTTGATACTTGCCTAACAAATTATCATCGATGTCAACAATATTGTCTTTGGCTTCTAAAGGAATTCGATACACCATATCCAATTCTCCTTTCTCGAATTGTTCCAGTTGTTTTTTGTTGTCATTGATAAAAGAGATCTTCACCAAATCCAAATATGGTAACTGGTTTCCAAATTCATCCTTTCCCCAATAGTTCTTATTTTTCTCTAGAAAGATGACTTGATCTTCCTTCAACGCTTTGATGGTAAACGGACCCGTTCCAACAGTATGCGTTCTCATCTCTGCACCGTATTTTTCAACTGCTTCTTTTGGATAAAGGTTTGACCAAGGCAATGCTAATCTGGATAAAAATGCTGAAAAAGGTTTGATCAATTCAATCTGAA
>JAGQYH010000085.1:7376-9765 GCA_020436175.1 Bacteroidota bacterium | reverse complement strand
CCGCAGAAATTACGTAAAACCAACTGGTTTTCAATCGCACCCGAAGTGAAATGGGCATGGCCATAGAAACTCTTATGGCTCTTATCATATCAATAGGTCGTTGCCACGTGGTAAACCTTTTGGTGTGCAAATTCAAATATCTGAACCTTGTGGTACTCGATAAAGAAACAAATGCGTATTCCAAATTAGGTGAAGGATCTTTTAAAATATCCTCCAAAATTCTGATCTGATTTAAAAAAGCGATGCCGTCACCACCGGCATTGAAGGAATGAAATTCAAATCCGTTGAGGTGGGCAATACTATCCGTAATTTCCGGATTGACATGTCGATATACTAAACTGCCACCAATAAAAAGAGCATTGTAATCATCTTTATGGGCATTGTAGAAAGTCAGTTTACTGTGCAAATCCTTATCACCCCATGAAAAAGGTAAGTAGTACACATGCACAACAAAATTGATGAGCAAAAGGATGCTTGCCAAAAGGATGATATTTCTTACCAGTCTTTTCATCAAAATTGAAAATAGAAAAATTCACGACTACCAAATACACCAAACCAAAATATCGATAACAAGAAAAATAAATAAACACTCCATCTTAAAATTTTTCCTTTGGCTAAAACAACATCTTCAATAGGTGTATCTTTTATGATACCTTCAATAGTAAACAATATTACGGTAAATGACAGTCCGGCAATAAAATGGACAATGCCTTTATGTAAAATGGCTTCTTTAAAATAATTCGCTTCGCCTAAGTACATTATCTTTTTATACAAATGCCCTGCAATTTCCCACCAAGGAACATCAATGCCGGCACGAGCCAACTCCCGAACAGTACCATCAACTCTGAACAGCATAAAACCATATACCAACAAGGCAAAAGTGGTAACGATATGGAAACTATTCGGAATTTTTTGTATCAGCTTATAAGTGTTACTAGGCCTTATTTTGCGGATAACATTGGCCTGCCACAAGTAGCGGATGGACATGAATACACCGATCAATGAGAACGAAAGAATCATAGGCCAATTAGCACCATGCCATAAGCCGCAAACACTCAATACCAACATCACATTAAAGATCACCTTTAAGCCTTCCGCTTTGTAGGCGCCTAAATAAAAGAAGATGTAATCGGTCAGCCAGGTAGAAAGCGATATATGCCAACGCGTCCAAAAATCAGCGAGATTTTTAGCAAAGAAAGGTCGTCTGAAATTCTCCATTAATTTGATGCCCAACACACGCGCTGAACCGATAGCAATATCAGAATAACCGGAGAAATCACAATAGACTTGAATGGCAAAACAACAGGCTCCCAAAACTACTGTCCACCCGGAAACATCGGCATAGTGATCATAGACGAAATCTGTATAATAGGCCAGCCGGTCGGCAATCACTACTTTCTTGAAAAAACCGAACAATATTCGGAATAAGCCGCTTCTTATCCTATCATAATCAAAATCGAAAGATGCGCGAAGTTGAGGTAATAGTTGATTACTTCTTTCAATCGGTCCGGCTACCAATTGCGGCCAAAAGGCAACATATAAGGCAAAAATGCCAAAATGCTTTTCCGGTTTTGTCACTCCTTTGTAAACATCTAAAGTGTAACTTAACGTTTGGAATGTATAAAATGAAATACCTACCGGTAGTACTATCTTGTCAATGAATGGAGGCGGATTCGGATAACCTAAACCCACTAATTCAAACAAAAAACGGAGGTTTTCATCGATGAATCCTAAATATTTAAAGCCTATCAGTAAACCCAAATTCACCACTAAACTGAGGTAAAGAAATTTCTTCTTTCCATTAATGGTCGTCATTTTCGACATCCCATTGGCAGCAACATAATCCACTACGGTGGACAGTAGAATGAGTAGGATATATTTGGGATTCCATGCCATGTAAAAGTAATAGCTGGAACCCAACAGGAAGAGCCACCTATATCGTTTCGGTATAACGAAATAGAGCCCAACAACTATGGGGAAAAACAGTACAAATTCAAGCGAATTGAAAAGCATTTATTGTCTATGTTTTTCAGGAGCAATTGCCAAAAGTAGCAGTATTCTCAATGGAATGTTTTAACGCAAAGTTATGATACATATATCAATATTGAATGGCATGTTATTATACAAGCCAAAGTTGTGCATAATAATTATCTTTCGAGTTGTAATATCCGCAATGAAAATTCTTTGATGGAGTTTCATTCAAAAATTACTGACCCAGCACGTGAAGATCAAAGAAATACAGGAGAAAATCAACAAAGTCTTAGCAAATAAAGACTTATCATATGTAATCAAAGGAAGTTTTTTTACCGCTGCTTCCATGATCTTGATCCAAGGCTTGAGAATGATAGGTGGCGTATTGATCGCCAGATATTACGGTGCTGATGTGCAG
>JAGQYH010000085.1:0-7277 GCA_020436175.1 Bacteroidota bacterium | reverse complement strand
GTATTGTTGAGCAGTGTCGTTATTCTCGCCAATTTTGGATTAAAGGATGCCATGCTTCGTTTGATACCGGAGTACAGAGAAAAGGATAATCTGCGGGCCTCATGGGAGATATATAAAAAAGGGCTTAATTATTTGTTTTTGTTTGGTGCCATTGGTGCCATCGTCATCATCTCAATTGTTCCGTGGTTTGCCCGATACAATGAAGTACAAGACATACAATCGATCCTAACTTTATCGGCAGCGTTTTTGTTTGCTTTACTTTTGAATGAGTACAATGTATTCACCTTAAGAGCCATCTTGAAAATTAAGAAGGCTAATTATGTTTCGGTAATCATGGTGGCTTTAAGATTGGTGGCACTGATCCTGGCAATCCAATTCTTTTATGCCGAGAAAAGAGCGCCATTGTATATTTATTTGTTCATCATTTGTGGAGGAACCGCCATTGCTTCTTCCTATCTGATCTATAAACATTTTTATTTGCCATCAAGAGCATTTACGGCAACAGTAAGTATAAAAAGCAGTCAGTTGTTGCAAATGTCATTTCCTATGTTAATGACGTATGCCAGCTTTTTGATCAATGATAAAGCAGATTCTTTAATGATTCAAGGCATCACAAAAGATACAGCGCTTTTAGGGATTTACGGCATTTGCCTGAATTTGGCAGATATCGGAAGAATGGGTATGCAAGCCATGAACGTAACCATCCAACCGAAATTATCCCAAATGTTTCATAGTGGGCGAGTACATGAAATGAAGAATATGACCCAAAAGACATCTAAAACATTTGCCTTATTGAATATTCCCATCACCTTGTTACTGGTTTTTGGTGGTACTTTCTTGTTGGGCATATATGGACAGGAATATAAGATCGGAGCCTCATCATTGGCAGTTTTGGCTATTGGACAAATGATCAATACATTTGCCGGACCAACGGCTCAATTGCTGAATGTAACCGGACACCATAAATATTTTATGGTTATTGCTTTTGTTGGCGCAATGATTAATATTGTACTCAATATATTTTTTATTCCGGCTTACGGTATTTTTGGAGCCGCTGTCGCCAGTGCCACTAGTATGGCCAGTTGGAATATAATTGCCTCTATATTTATTCGAAAGAAATTTGGTTTTTTTGTAGGCTATATTCCTTTTGTATCGGAAATGTACATTAATAAAAAAGAATTGAAATAATTTGAAAGTAGGAGTTTTTATACCCAATGGATGTCCGTTAAGTATGCGAATATACGCCGAAGCGATCATGTCTCGTCTGGTGCATGAAGGCTTTTCTTTCGAAGTGTTTAAAAGAAATCAGCCCATCCCCGAAGCAATTGATTTGTATTGGGATCCTCGATCAGGTGGTGGGCAAAATCCATATCGTTTGTTACGTGGCGTGAAGCAACCATTGGTAGTGACGGTGCACGGAATGGCGCTATTTTCCGTTCCGATGTCCGAATTATATTCTAAAGGAAAAGAAAGGATACTGGCCAAAAAGAATAAACTGAAGTATAGATATGGATGGAAGCGCATGCGATCTACCGTATCTAAAATCATTACCGTTTCGCATCACAGCAAGTCGGAAGTATTGGAATATTTGTCGTTCAAAGATCAGGATGTAGTGCCCATTTGGAATGGATATGATGCTTCGCTTTTTAACAAAGGCACAAAAACACCATCGGTAAACAATGGCAAGCCTTACTTTTTTACAGTGGTCAGCTATCAGAAAAAAAAGAATTTTGAACGAATGGTGGAAGCTTATGAGCAAATTCCGGAAAGTGATGATAAGCCCGATTTTATTGCGGTGGTGAAGCCGTATCATAAGAAACCAAAGATCAAGGGATTAAAGATCATCAACCATAGTTTAGATATTGAAGAGATCATCATGTATTACAGAAATGCATTGGCATTGGTTTTTACTACTTTACATGAGGGTTTTGGATTACCCATCATAGAGGCAATGGCTTGTGGTTGTCCGGTAATCACAAGTAATGATACCGCCTGCAAAGAGGTAGCCGGCAAGGCAGCACTAACCGTCGATCCAAGATCGGTGAGTGAAATAAAGAATGCTATGCTGCAAATGATGGACACTGCTATCAGAAATCCACTGTATCCTTTGATGGATGAAAGATTAGAACATTTTGGTTGGGATATTAGCGCAGCAGAACATCAAAAAGTTTTTGAGCAATTAGTGAAATGAGTGATGTTAAGTATAAAATGGTAAAAAATGATTACACCCCATCAGTGTCTCACGAGAGTGGACGCTGATGTTGCATTTTAAATTCCTCAATGTCCTCTTCGAGAGACAATTGAGGGAGTAAAGTCCTTAATGAGATGAATGACGAATGAGTTTTAAGAAGAGCAAAATAGAACCCATAATTATTATTGGAATGCATCGTTCCGGCACCACTATGATCACAGAATTCTTAGATCAATTGGGATTGTTCGTCGGTGCTAAATTGGATCCCAACCACGAAAGCTTATTTTTCTTCGACCTGAACAAATGGATATTTGATGTTGGCATCGCAAAGGTGGATTATCCTCAAAATCTGGAGTTGATGAATCCCAACTGCAAAGAGGAAGTCATCAAGGTGATCGATTATCACTTAAGCAGTAGCAGAAGGAAGAAATATTTAGGACCACATAAGGTGAATGATATTCGCGATCTGGACATTCCTTGGGGATGGAAAGAACCGAGAAACAGTTTTACATTGGAATTTTATAAGGTTTTGTTCCCAAATGCGAAGATCATTCATATTTATCGAAATCCAATTGACTCTACAAATAGTTATCTAAAAAGAGACAGAAAGAGGAGAAATGAGTTTGAACTGACTTGGAAGAAAAAGCTCAAGCGGAAATTTTTAATCGCCGATAAATATCACCAGAATTTCAGATTAAACACATTGCAGGATGGCTATGATCTATGGAAAGAATATGTCAGCAAAGCTTTTTCATGGGAAGCAGAATATGGCGATAGAATGCTTACTTTAAAGTATGAGAATTTCTTAGACAATCCGGCAGATAGAATTAAAATGCTGGCGGATTTTTGTGGTTTGAAAACTACAGAAGCCAAGATCAAGGAATTGGTCAAGGATGTAGATTCCAGCAGAAAGTATGCTTTTACCAATGATGAAAAGTCGGTTGATTTTTATCATCGGATTCAGCAAGAAGAATGGATGACGAGATTAGGCTATGATGATATCTTGGGTAATTCCTAACTTCTTAGTTCTTACATCTTTGTTCTTCAATCGTAAATCATTTTTTTGATTAACGAATCTTGATTAATGAATGTTGAAGGATGTACATCCCTAACTACGGTTGACCGTTTTTAAGTAATAATTTCTTATACGATATGATTGTATTTGTTTTTACATTGTTTGTCGCTATTAACGATTAATATACGGTTAGTGGCGTTTATACAGTTATTGGTTGACAAGCAAAAAAAATAAAAACGAGAATGGCAACTGAGCTGAGTAAATTAGAATGGATAGAAATATTACAATCGCCTGAAATAACGAATGAATTTGATTTGTCGATTTTTCAGGCACTCTACTCGTTCGATAAAAATGCCGCACCTGCAAGCGAAATTGGAAGAATTTTAGGATACGAAGGAAAATCGCCACAAGGATCTTTAAATTTGGAAATTGGCAGATACGCTAAAAGAATTGCGAACAGTTACGAAATAAGTTTTACCGAACGGAGCAATAGAAAATTTAAATTTTGGGATTTGTTTTTTAATGGTTGGGATAGAGGAAACCGATTCGTTTGGCAATTGAAAAAAGAATTAAAAGAAGCACTCGAAGAAACCGAGTTAACTGGAATTGAGCAATTTGCCGAAGAGATAAATAAGGAAGATGAAGGAATGTTAATCGAAGGGTTAATGAAATCCGTTACCATTAACAGTTACGAAAGGAATCCGAAAGCAAGACAGAAATGTATTGACCATTGGGGAACGGTTTGCAAAGTATGCGAATTTGATTTCCAAGATAGTTATGGAGAAATAGGAAAAGGATTTATTCAAGTTCATCATATAATTCCGATTTCGGAAATAGGCGAAGAATACGAAATTGACCCAATTAGAGATTTGATACCAGTCTGTCCAAATTGTCATTCAATAATTCACCGAGTAAATCCACCTTTGAGAATAGAAGAATTAAAGAAAATAATGGAAGATAAATAGAAGTTCATCGCTAACAAAGTGTAGCTACTCATGTGCCCTATGCGGACGCACGCCAGCTATGCAAACCGTTATAGAAACTAAATACTACATCCAACTTTCAAACGTTACCAATTTTTGGTAATTTTATTCTAAATTGTAGTTTATGGGACGAAATACATCTATTTCTCTTGGTGATCACTTTGAAGATTTCATTAATAAAGAAATTAAATCCGGCCGTTATGGCTCGGTAAGTGAGGTTATACGTACAGCATTACGACTCCTTGAAAGTGAGGAGCGAAAAATTAATGAGTTAAGAGATGCCCTAATTCTTGGAGAGCAAAGCGGATGGATGGAAGATTTTAATCCAACTGAACATTTAAAAGCACTTCATCAAAAATATAAATGAAAAAACTAGTGCTTAGAATTAGTGCTGAAGCGTATTCGGATTTAGAAAAGATATGGCTTTACACAGCAAACAAATGGTCTAAAGCACAAGCCGATCGGTATTATTCATTAATTATTGAGGAGATAAATTTTTTAACCAAACACTACAATACTGGTAAATCCGCTGAGCATATCCGCCCTGGATATAGAGTGTCTTTTGTAAAATCGCACATTATATTCTATAGAATTATCGACGACCAAAAACTGGAAATTATTAGGATTTTACACCAAAGTGTGAACATTGAAGATTGGATAGCATAATTACGGCAGTAGGAAATTTTTTCACGACCATTAGCGCTTATCCCTAATTTTTATTTATGCATTGAAAGATTGAGTTCTACGTCAAATCTCTTCCGGATTACTAACAAAAATCAGTACACGTTACTTTTTATTCAATTATCTTTATACTCAAATAATAAATATTATGGAAATAGATATCCATCAACTGAATATGCCTTGGATCGATTCCCCTTTTTTCAACACCTTGTTGGAAGAAGCAGATTATGATGAAGAAATCAAGGAAATGATTCGGTATTATGCCGAGAATGGATATATTATTATCGATCCTGAAATTCCGGAAGAAATGTTGGATGAAGCCGTTGATGCTTTGGATGGTGAATACAAAATGGAAGGCAGGATCAATGAGACAAGAAGGGTGCTCAACGGATGGCGAAATCACGAAGTAATACAGAAGATCGCCGGCGCACCTAAAGTGTACGATATCTTAAAAAAGTTATATCAAAGGGAACCGGTACCGTTTCAAACATTAAATTTTAATATTGGAACGGAGCAAAAAACGCATAGCGACAGCATTCACTTTCATTGCATCCCGCATGGTTTTATGTGTGGCGTTTGGGTGGCGTTGGAAGATGTAAAGTTGGATAATGGTCCGTTGCATATTTATCCAAAAAGTCACAAACTGCCGTTTTACGATATGTCGGATTTAGGCTTGTCGGGGAGCTCTTCCAAAACGGAATATGAGTTGTATGGCTATTACGAGGATTTTATCGGTAAGATGGCTGCTGCCAGCGGATTGGAACGCAAATTAGTGGAAATGAAAAAAGGTCAGGCATTGATTTGGGCCGCAAATTTATTGCATGGCGGAAGTCCTATTGAACGACAAGGTTCTACACGTTACAGTCAGGTGACCCATTATTATTTCGAAGATTGCATTTATTATACGCCTTTGCATTCTGATGTAGCCATCGGCAAAATGCATGTCAGAAATATGCATAACGTAGTAACAGGAGAGAAGATCAAGCATAAGTATTTGGGACAAGTAACCAATATCAATAATTCTGTGTTTGATAAGTTGAAGAAAAAGATGAGGAGAAAAGGGTTGTAGAAGTTTTAAGTATCAAGTCTTAAGTTTCAAATTCAAACACAGGTTCAAACTGTTTCAGTATCTGTCTCGTCCTAAAATAAGTTTACAGTTTTTGACTAAATCCTGAATGTTACAATCAATATTTTTAGTGTTCCTCCAATAAAACTTAGGCAGTAAATGGAAAAGGATATTAATGACTCTTTGCTTTCTATAAGTTAATTCCAACATCCAACATCCAACATCCAACATCCAACATCCGATTTCCGACTACCAATATCCGACTTCCTCTCTCCAAACTCCACTTTAAAAATTCGGAGCGATCGCAAACCTTATCGCCCATTTGTTGACATCGGGCTGACCTCGTTGGGTAATTCTGAATAGCATATCTACTCTTAACACTTTTAGAATATTTTCCAACCCAAAACCGGCTTCCATATAAAAATCGTTCAGTGCTTTGGTCTGTCCGGGAAGATCGTAAAAGTTTGCATTCTTGGCATCCAAATGGCCATATATGGCTCTGTAGATCAGGAGACTTCTCAATTGTAACTTGCTGATACCGGGGATTTTATTAAAAATGAAACCATCAAAATGATGTACGACGGAAATAGACGCATACTTGTCGCTTACAAACTCCGATTCATTCAGCGCATTAAAAGCGTATTTGTTGTATAGAAACGACTCATTGCCTTCGTGGATTGTAAGTAATGGATAAGGCACACCGCTCTTGCTGAATAATATGCCCGCATGTGCCCGATAAACCGTATATCCAATAGGTCCTAACAATCGTTGTTCCACACCAAAATGTAGTTTGTGATAGGTCTGATCAGCCTTGAACAAACCTTTGATGCCGGTAGTATAATCAAAAATAAAGATGGGTTTGTGCGACACTATCGGAAATCGGCCAAAGTTGGAATCAAAGAACTTTAAACCCTTCGCCCAAACAAAATTTAAGGTTAGGTCAGAAGTAGTGAATTTTTCAATTACAGTCGTATCTCCGGCGCCATCACTTGTGGTGAATGAAGTTCCCGTAGGAACAGAAAAGTTGATCTTATGGTCGAATTGTAAACGGGTATTAAAACCTTTTAACCATTCTTTTTCATACCAAACTTGCGCATGTCTTAAAAGGAAGAGATCATCCAAAGGATCAGCCCTTAAAAGCGACAGTGCAATGTTGTCATATTTAGGCGGATTTGGTCTTAATATAGGGTTGTAATCGGCAATGGTACTCATGTCGTAACTATACCTCAATCCTAACATGTGCCACTTCTCGTTTTGGCGTTTTAAATGCAATCTGGATTCAATTCCGTATTTCCACAATTTATCTTTTGTGCCATAGGCAACATGACCAGAAAATTGAAT
>JAGQYH010000084.1 GCA_020436175.1 Bacteroidota bacterium | reverse complement strand
AATGTTCCCATGGTTCTTTTTTTTTAATTTATGATACGCTTCGGCATGGTCGCCGAGAATAGCAATATTTGCTTATCCTCATTAGTAGCATCCAAAATGGTTTCAACATCATCCAAGAATCCTATGTTCAGCATCTCATCCGCTTCATCCAAAACAGCATATCTCAATTGGTCGATGATTAATTTTTTCCTATTCAACAAATCCATTACTCTACCGGGTGTTCCCACCACAATATGAACGCCTCTTTCTAATGCCGACATTTGCTTACCAATGGAATCTCCACCATAACATGCCAAAACTTTCAATTTTCTATTGTCGGCCAGACTTTCAATTTCATCACAAACTTGCATGGCTAGTTCCCTGGTGGGTGTGAGTACTAATGCTTGTACTTCGTTTTTAGCTAAATCGATTCTTTCAATAATTGGAATTCCAAATGCGGCCGTTTTACCGGTACCGGTTTGTGCTTGTCCAATAACATCTTTATCTGTATTCAGTAAAAGTGGGATGGCTTGTTCTTGTATAGGAGAAGGTGTCTTGAAACCTTTTTTCTCGAGTGCTGCAAGGGTCCTTTCAGATATCCCTAATGCTTCAAATGCCTGCAAAGTATATGAAATTAATGAACTGCAAAGGTAGCGCATTCATTATTAACGCAGTGATACCAATATTATAGTTAATATGTTTAGGAGGTTATGTTATAGTCTTATCTGATTAACCAAACATTTCCTTTGGTCGTTATCCATTCGTTCGTTTCGGCACATTTCATGACGATATGATAAACAAATACATCAGAAGCTAAAGCCTGTCCATTATAAATGCCATCCCAGTTAAAATCAACATCGTTGCTTTCAAAGACGATGTTACCCCACCGATTGGCTATAGTAATATTCGCTTCTATGATATTGTTGGTAAACATCATAAAGCCATCATTGACTTGATCATTGTTCGGGGTAAAAGCGCTGGGGATAGCATAGGAACATCCACAATCTTCATTGAAAGTGATCAAAATGGAATCTGAAACCATTTCGCATTCATTATCGACAACTACCCAATACAGGCCCTCATTATTCGCCATAAATTGAGCGCCGCTACTGCCGTCTTGCCATAAGATCGAACCTTGATCTGAAGGCACAGATAACTGAACGGTTTCTCCCGGACATATCACAGTATCTTCGCCCAGATCAATTTCTGCCATAATAGGATGAGTGATGGTAATGGAATCATTGTAAGTATCGCAATCGTTCGTGACGGATACTGTGTAGCTGCCCGCTTGAGTAACCCAAAAAACACTGTCTGTAGATCCATCATTCCATATAGTTGATCCTCCATTAGGAGTTACCAACAACAATAAACTATCACCTTCACAAATGGACTGATCATCGCCTAAATCCACCTCCGGTAAGGTAGGTGAAGTAACCCATATACTATCTCGAAATTCCCCACAATTATTAGCAACCGTTACAAAATACAATCCCGGCAAAGTAATGTAATACACCTCCTCCGTTGAACCATCTTGCCATATAGGCTCAACACCTTCAAAGGATACAGCCATCATCAAACTGTCTCCCGGACAAATTGATCTATCGGTTCCAAGATCAATTGTTAAAGTATCATCGATCCTAATATTGGAGAGGATGGTATCTATGCAACCTATACTATCTTCAATGATCAACTGAACCTGATAATCGCCACCCGACACATACTGATGCTCTACCAAAATACCGCTGCCGGTTGTGCCATCACCAAATGACCATTGATAATTTTGAATGATGGCATCAATACTCGCATTGGAAGCGGAAGCATCAAAACTCATTAGGCTGTTAACACAACCGTCTTCTACTTCAGAACGAGCATTACATAAATAGCAATCGTCATCTAATTCGTCAATCAATCCGTCCAGATCGTCATCAATTCCATTATTACAAATCTCATCCTGAATTTCAGGATACAACACTACCACTTCACCGGAAATAATACAGCCATTTATATCCCGTCCAATAACATTGACTTCTAAAGTATCATTGGGCATAATATAACTGAAGGTATTCACTACGGAAAAGTCTTGTACAATTACATTATCCACCAAAAATGCGTATTGCTCTGCACCGGCGGCAGTAAAAGTGATGACCTCACCAACCGGAACAGGGTTGCTGACATCGGCACTCAACGTAATACTGGCTGTATCCATGTTGTTGTTAACCACTATCGTAACGGTATCATACAAAATACAATTACCGCATCCCAATCCGTACGAAAAAGTATAAGTTCCCGGTGGTTTATTGGTAAAATCCGCAAAACTGGTGGCACTTAAGTTATTGAGTATGGGTACACTTTGCGGGCCATCAACTTGAGTCCAAATAGAACAGCCGCTGTTGCCCGCCGATGACACCGAAATATTTCCTTGGAATTCATAAAACTGACAAGAAACCGTGTCATCCGACCCGGCATTGGCAAACGGTTCTTCATATCCAAATGAAACCTGAACGGTATCTGTCAATAACTGACCGCAATACACCACATGCCATATAAATGTCTCATCAGCAAATTTATTGAAGTTAAATTGTGCTTCAGGTGCATTAGAGCTGTTCTCGTCACAGAGAGTAAATCCCGGTGCCAAATAAGCACAGCTCACGCAAGCATTGGAGGCCGTGATTACCAAGTTATCATCAAAACCAGTTGCCTGAATGCCATCATCAGGAACACATCCTCCATTGGGGAATACATGTTCAGATCCATCATCCAAAACAACGCTCCACCAAGATTGCAAACCATTACTATTGATCTCGCCATAACTTGGAAAGGCATTCATGGTAGCCGTGTAATTAGAATCTAATTGAGTACAAGTACTCACATCTTGAGCAGATACATTTGGCAAAGGTGCTAAAGACACACCAACAAATGTATTCCAGGTACAATGCCCATCGTTGACAAAAACATTGAACAAGTATTCTCCAACTTCCGTAAAAACCACACGGATACTATCTTCATCATGCGGATTGAGTATCTCAGGCACTACTGATCCGCTGGTAAAGCTCCAAGCCACTTGAACCCCGGGCATGTTGGGTAATAAAGCAGAATTATTGGTAGGATTGGTGCTTAAATACAGTTCTGCCGTATCGCCAACACACAGAGCTTCCGTAACACTGGCTACTTGTACATGACGATGAACTACTGTAATGGTATCCGTTTGCAATGTAGACGGATCAGACAGATCAGATTGTGCGTGCCATATCAATATTATGGAATCAATGGGATAGTTAAAGACCAATTGCGGTTGTGTTCCATTACTACTGGAAGATATTACATTCTCATCCAATAATGGACATCGCCCTGAACCCGACATAAAAAAACGAACCGAACCACTGTCGGTATAAACAGTTCGCCCATCATCCGGTATACAACCTCCATTGGGAAATACATGTTCACTATTGTCCGGATTCAGCATGCTCCACCACGTTACAATACTACAAGTATTGATTTCCTCCAAACTGGGCGCAATGGCGTTCAACCTTTGAAAATTTGAGGCGCTAAATATATCGCATTGCAAGGTATCTCTCGCTTCCGCCTTAATATCTAATATATTGATGATCACTTCATCACTCCATGTACAACTTCCATCGTTGGCTTCTACTTTAAACACATATTCTCCACTTTCATAAAATACGATATCAATGCTATCTTCGGCATTAGGGTTGATCATTCTCGGTGGAATTAATATTCCTCCTGTATAACTCCATTGAAGACTTACTCCCGGAATAGAAGGTAATAAATGAGAATTATCCAACACATCCAACCTGATCTGCCCGGTGGCACTGTCATTTTCAAAATCATGGATAACACAATCAGTGGTGGCTGTAATGTGTCGATGAACCATTAATAAAGTATCGCTCGATTCCGCAAAGCCACATCCATCATATAGAGTATTCCAAATAAAAGTTACGCTATCATAAGGCAAAATGAATTCTATTTTGGGCAAAGTTCCATTAGCATCATTGGCATTAATCACTTGACCGTTTGCCGCACAGGTACCTACTTCATTCACCAAACTAAGGCGTGGATCTCCATTTAAGAAAGTTACCGTTGGTCCATTATCAATGGCATAACAGCCGCCACTGGGAAAAACATGTAAACTGCCATTTTCCTTGATCATCGACCACCAGGTTGATAGATTATTTGAATTGATAGTTTCAATGGTGGGTTGAATTGCCGATAATTGATCTATTTTATTATTGATGATGGAGAAACAATTTAGTGGTAAATCAGCCACCTCTGCCACCAAATTCAACTGATCAACTTCAATTATAATTGTATCTGAAATCCCGCATCCATTAAAGAGAAAGGAATAGTAAAATTTGTAGTTTCCATTGACCAACTGACCGGTGCCGGTAATTCCTGTGTTTGGTTGGTTGGGTGTTGTGAAAACTACACTTTCAGGATTATCTGACGCCTGCTCCCAGAGTACAGTCACACCTGAAGGAGGTGTATTGCCGGAAAGTAATAAATCTTGTTTGACACCGGAAAAGCAACAAGCATTATCATCTGCTCCACTGAAATCTTTGATAATTGGTGTTACGGCATTACTCGCTGAACCAGTCAATACAATATTATCTATAAATATATAGCCATTGGCTGTTGCATCCTGATTGATATCGCAGGCAGCACCAATAATCAGATAATCAAAATCATTGGTTGGTGTGAAATTTACCGCATAATTAACATTACCGGTAGTTAGGCTGTTTTTATCTATTCTCCCCAATTCGACAGCTCCATTAATGCAATAAGCTGTGATTGGTGCGGGAATAGCACCGGAATAGCCATAGATCACCAAATCTCTTTGAATGGTAGTTGAACTGGTATGCGACGATCTTTGAACATCTAATGTGAGCGTATATAAAATGTTCGCTTCAATATTTACGGCTTGAGCTATGTACTCCCTGTATTTCGGATCTTGAGGCAAAGAAAAATAATTGAGAAAAAAACCGGCTCGTCCGCAGCCTTGAAAGGCATTATTGGGTGATGCCGTTACCGCTGTTTCATTGGAATTAAAGCCAATAAATCCGCATTTGTTGTTAAAATAATCAGGAGTGGATTGACTGGATGCCAAAGGATTAAACCATGTAGCTACCTTGTTAAATTGTGAAAAAGAATTGGGACAGGAACTGAAATTTTCAAAACCGGGATTCGATAATCCATTCAGTGTACATCTCCTGTTATTGATGGCTTCATCGGTAATGTTTTGAGCATGAATAGCATTCAAAGCACCTACCCATGCCAAAAAATATAATATGAATATGTATTGCCTCATCCAATAACTTAATAATTCCACCTCTTCTGACCTAATGATACTATGCAAATACATTAGTATCATTCATCAACTTGCCATTTCAAATCGTTCAATGACTAGTCTAATCTTTATTACATACCCAACTATGACATAAAGTTAAATGAATTTTATAAAAAACACTATGTAAAATCACGTCTTACTTTTGCAATGAACAACCTTATTCTAATTCTATCATATCCTATACTTTACAATGACATCAAATTCATAACCTTTATACCATCTTTGAGCATCTTTTTTCGCGTATCTTTGCGGCTTAATTCGAAAAAATGAATATTAGGAATATTGCCATTATAGCCCACGTAGACCACGGTAAAACTACTTTGGTCGATAAGATCTTAATTCAAGGTCAGCTTTTTGCCGAACATAAAGAGATTGGCGAATTGATCATGGATAATAATGATCTTGAAAAAGAAAGAGGGATCACTATCACCAGTAAAAACGTTTCTATTGTTTACAAAGATGTGAAGATCAATATCATTGACACTCCGGGTCACGCTGATTTTGGAGGTGAGGTGGAAAGAGTACTGAAAATGTCTGATGGGGTGATCTTGTTGGTGGATGCTTTTGAAGGCCCGATGCCACAAACCCGATTTGTGTTACAAAAGGCATTGGCATTGGGATTAAAGCCAATTGTTGTTATCAATAAAGTAGATAAAGAAAACTGTACACCGGAAGAAGTACATGAAAAAGTTTTTGACTTAATGTACAACTTGGATGCTACCGAAGAACAGTTAGATTTTCCTGCGTTATACGGTTCTGCCAAAAATGGTTGGATGTCGGAAGATTGGAGAAAACCGACTACTGAGATTACGCCATTGTTGGATGCCATTATTGAGCACATTCCTTCACCTAAAGTGGAAGAAGGTAATATTCAAATGCAAATTACGTCTTTGGATTATAGCTCTTACACCGGAAGAATGGCGATTGGAAGAGTGTATAGAGGTACATTGAAAAATAATATGCCTGTAAGTTTGGTAAAAAGAGATGGCACCGTTCAAAAAAGCAGAGTAAAGGAACTAATGGTGTTTACCGGATTGGGTAAAGCCAAAGTAGAAGAAGTACCTGCCGGTGAGATCTGTGCGGTAATGGGATTGGAAAATTTCGAGATTGGAGATACTATTTCTGATTACGAAAAGCCGGAAGGATTGGCCGCTATTTCGATCGATGAACCGACTATGAGTATGTTGTTTACGATTAACAATTCGCCATTTTTCGGTAAGGAAGGCAAGTTTGTAACCTCCAGACACATCAAAGATCGTTTGAATAAAGAGTTAGAAAAAAACCTGGCTTTAAGAGTGGAACAAGGCGCTACAGCTGACAGTTTCAAAGTTTATGGTAGAGGCGTTCTGCACATCTCTGTTTTGATTGAAACCATGCGAAGAGAAGGTTATGAGTTACAAGTCGGGCAACCTCAGGTATTGATCAAGGAGATCAACGGGCAAAAATGCGAGCCCATTGAAACCATGACAGTTGATGTTACCGAAAAATTCAGCGGTACAGTGATTGATATGATTACCAAAAGAAAAGGCGAAATGAAAACTATGGAGCTGAAGGGTGAACGTGTTCACTTGGAGTTCCACATACCTTCAAGAGGCATTATGGGTTTAAGAAATGATATGTTGACGGCTACTGCCGGTGAAGCCATCATGTCACATAGATTTTTGCAATACGAGCCGTATAAAGGTCCGATTCCTGGCAGAAACAACGGTTCTTTGATCTCAAAAGAAAATGGTGTTTCTATACCATACTCAATGGATAAATTACAAGACAGAGGCAAGTTCTTTATCGGCCCGGGTGAAGAAATTTATACAGGAATGGTAATCGGAGAGAACAACAGAGACAGCGATATGGAAGTTAACATTACCAAAATGAAAAAGCAATCCAACGTTCGTTCTGCCGGTAATGACGACAAAGTAAAATTGGCTCCTCCGGTGAGATTTACATTGGAAGAAGCTTTGGAATATATTCAGGGAGATGAATATGTAGAAGTAACTCCAAAATCCATCCGACTCAGAAAAATTCACTTATTGGAACATGAGCGTAAGAGAGCCGGAAACGTGGTAGCCGAATAGTCTCATGGTGGATTATTCTACTGATGTATTAAAATCCCTATATTTGATCAACTTAGAAGTATGGCAACTCTTTTAAAATGGTTTTTCAAGTTTTTGTTCCGATTTTACGGTTGGAAATTAGACAGAAATATGCCTGATTACGGTAAACAGGCAGTATTGATTGCTGCCCCACATACCAGTAACTGGGATTTCCCATATGTAATTGCCTGTTTTGATTTGCTTAAAATACCCGTTCGATTTACCATCAAAAAAGAATGGATGAAATTTCCATTTGCAGCAACTATGAAACGATTTGGCGCTGTCAGTATTGACAGAAGTCCGAAAATACCCGGCGAAGAGAGAAAAAGCATGGTAGAAGCGATGACGGATCTTTTTAAGATTCACGACGAATTTATATTGACCGTTACTCCTGAGGGTACCAGAGCTAGAAGAGAACAGTGGAAAACCGGATTCTACCACATTGCCAAAAATGCCGGTGTTCCCATTCTACTGAGTTATTTGGACTATAAACATAAAGTTGCCGGAGTTGGTAAAATGATTTGGCCTTCGGACGACATGGAAGCGGATATGCGAGAGATCATGGCCTTTTATCTGGAGCACAGTCATGGTAAAAACCCGGAAAATTTCAGTGTTGACATCCGATACATATAGCAAATGCATGCTATTTTACGTTAATACTTAACAGCTCTTATAAAAAAAATTAATACATTGTAAGCTTTAAGTTGTTCCAGTAATGCTAAAGGAAGTTTCCAAATTGATCTTTAAGGTAAACGGTTGGACCTATGAAAATCAGGTGGGACAATTTGGACCGAAATGCATTTTAGTCGCCGCTCCGCACACCAGCAATTGGGATTACAATCACGGATTAGTATTTTTTGAACAAATGGGAATTCCTGCTAAAATAGCCATGAAGAAGGAATTGTTCGTCTTTCCGATTAAGCAGTTTATTGAGCCATTGGGAGCCTTGGCCATTGATAGAAGTCATAAAGACGGAATGAAAAAAAGCTCCGTTGAAGCAATGGCTGATCTCTTTAAGGAGCATGATGAATTGATTTTAGTAATTACTCCCGAAGGCACAAGATCAAAAACCGACCAATGGAAAACAGGTTTTTATCATGTGGCCAGATTAGCCAATGTGCCTATTGTTTTGAGCTATTTGGATTATAAAGAAAAGAAAGGAGTGGTAGGTAAGATCTTGCATGCCTCTGAGGATATGGAGCAAGACATGAGAACCATCATGGCATTTTATAAAGAACATGGTGTAGGAAAATATCCGGAGAACTTTGCTTTAGACAAGCGATACATTTAGTTGGTAAAATTGCTATCGCGCAGCAATGTACCACGCGATAGCCAAAACTCTACTCAAATCCTCTTTACTTTTGATCATTGATATAGGCCGTCAATTGCCTTTTAGAACTACTGAAACTAAAATCATCAATCACACTTCCAAATTGTGCTTTATCATCCGTTTTATGATACAGGAATTTGGCCGCCTCAACCTTATTGCTTTCAAAAAACACTTCATCTACGATGGCATGAACCTGTCCTATGCTTAACATTTGATCATTCAATTGTGATTTCAAATATTTTACTTTATCTCCATCCATATTGGTTGCACGTAAACCTTGCATGAACCTGTCGAAATATTGAGGTGACATATAATGATTATTATAGTATTGGCCGTTATACTGATCCATTGGATCATTTTGCCAACCATAATAATTATTGTATTGATGATTCGACCCATTGTAATTCGGTTGGTTATAACCGTAGCCGTAAGGACTATTCATATAGTTTCCGTTATTCCATTGGTGGCCATTCCCATGACCTTGTCCACTCGGACCAGAGCAGCTATTACAACCACAACCTGAATTGTTACAATGTCCATGATTCGGACAAGAACAATTGCCGGAATAGTTGAGGCGGATCAAGTTTTTAGAAACCAGAACCAATCTTCCACAATCTAAATGATAGATGGTGGCGTAACCTGCATATGCCATGATATGGCCTCTATATAAAGTAGTATTGCCGTTATAATGATGAGATTGATGAGGATCTCTGACCGATATTATCTCAACGAAATGATTTCCGGGACGCAGGTTTTCGATGGTGTGTATTGGTCTGACGATATTATTGTGTTGGTGATCCATTTCCAATATAATGGGCTGATGATCATGTGATTCAATAATAATGGTTGCTTTATTTGGGTTGGCATTGATCACGGTAAGTAATGAGCAAATCATTACCAATGTTAGTATACTTTTCATCTATAATTTTTTTGTTTTTTAATGGTCAGATGGTATTAGCCAACGAAAAATATTCATGTTCGGTTGATATGAATATTTATTCTTATGGCTCATTTTCTACCGGCTT
>JAGQYH010000083.1 GCA_020436175.1 Bacteroidota bacterium | reverse complement strand
GATCACCTCTTACCATTACGAACAGAGTAGTTAAGCCCAATAGCGCCGATGGTACTGCCGCAAGGTGGGAGAGTAGGTCGTCGCCAACTTCTAAAATGAGCCTCGTTGATTTTCAGCGAGGCTTTTTTTATGCTCTCCAATTGGCGAACAAAAGAAACATTAAAGACTAGTTTTGGAGAATATTTTTACTGTCTTTAATTCTAATCTCCGGCTGTTCCGAAATTTGCAACGTTCTGATAGGGAAAGGAATATTAATGTCATTTTGGTCAAATGCCTTTTTAACCAACATGATGGCTTCACTGTGTGCTTCTAAA
The DNA here is from genome assembly GCA_020436175.1 of Bacteroidota bacterium. GTDB lineage: Bacteria > Bacteroidota > Bacteroidia > Chitinophagales > JADIYW01 > JAGQYH01. The sequence goes on along the minus strand of JAGQYH010000083.1, from coordinate 9,500 downwards.
CGTGTTAATTTTTCTTTGGCATCTACCCAAAATCTCATCTGAAAATCAATGGAACTTCCCCCAAATTCTAAATAATGAAATTCTATATTTTCAGGCGGCTGCGGCGGAAACCTTTCAGCAATCGATTCAATGGCAATTCGTCTGACTTCCTCTAAATCGGATTCGTATCCAATACCACATTTCAATGTCACACGTACCCTGTCTGTTAAAGCATAGTTCTTAAACGGATTTTCCAATACCGTACTATTCGGTATCACCACAATATTATTATCTGTTTCTTTAACCTTCGTATTTCTGATACCAATTTCAACTACTGTTCCGGAATATCCATTGGTCTCCACAAAATCGCCCACACTCATAATATCTTTAACCGCTAAAAATATTCCTGAAAAAGTATTGGATAAAGTGCCTTGAAGCGCCAAACCGATAGCTAAACCTGCCACACCGGCACCGGCTAACAATGATTTTAATACAGTATCTAAATTTAAAATGCCCAAGGCTAAAAAGAAGCCAATCGAAATGACAATAATTGATATGAAATTAGCCAATAGCTCTCTTACAGAAGGTTGATGAATAACTCTATTTAAAGGCTTTTTTATATATCTTTTTATGATTCTGGCCAGCAAAAAGGTGCATCCAAATACAACTAAAGCAATTATGAAATTGGGTAAATTGGTGACTGCCGCATCAAACCACCCCGTTAATTTATCCAACATGTTATTCCAAGATGCAGAAGCTTGATTGGTTATTTGTTCTTCCATTTTTTGTTTTTTAAGTGATAGAATAGAAACTAATAGGAGGTATAATCATATTGCTCCGATACCTACCGAAGCAATACATTATACCACAAAAGCCTATTAATTCGCTAGAGCACTCACTTTAGTTTCTTTGGTCCATGCATTTAACATCCAATGACGTTGCTCGAGGTGCTTGATGAAGCCGGCCATAAGATCATAAGTACCGGTATCTCCAATTTTCTCAGCCGCTTCCGTTACTTCTACCATTGATGTTAAGAGGATTTCAAAATCATTCAAAATTTCTTTCACCATTTCCATTGATGTGAGATCTTTCTCCACCTCTTCAATTTCGGATACATTTAAGTACCCGGCCATAGTGGCGATTGGAAACTTTCCAAACACTCTGATGCGCTCTGCTACTTCATCAATATTCACCTTAACGGCATTATATTCTTCTTCAAACAATTCATGCAGTTCAAAGAAATCTTGACCTTCCACATTCCAGTGAAATTTTCTTAATTTCTGATAATGCACTTGATAGTTGGATAATAGCTTGTTTAAATTGGTTACTAACTCAGCGGTTTCCATGTGTGTGAAACCTAATCGTTTATAGACTTTCATTTTTAAATTTTTAGATTAATAAATAAAGTGACAACAAGTATTGTCTAGGGCTTAAAAAAGTTTTGAATACATAGTTCTTAGTGACTCGCCGAATGGGCAACAGAACTTTTGAAAAGACGAACAATCACTTGTCTGTCAGTATATACAACAATAATGCATCAAAATAGTTCATATTGTTGGAGGATATTCGTAAATTGAATAGCCTAAAAGGATGCAATTGACCACTAGATTTGTATATAAAGAAAGAATTGAAAATTCGGTTTGGCCCATGTTCTTTAAGCTGATGGGGAGAACAATTTTTAATGCTCCGAATGTATTACCAACAGAGCAGCGAGTAGCGCTTTTTGAAAAGTATTTGATGGAAAGCGATCAATTGGCAGATGAAGCAGTAAAGGAATTGTTTAAATCGGGTAGTAATCATAAGGATAGTTTTCGGTTGATGCATGAGGTGTTGGAGAATGGATCCTCTCATTTGGAAGGAATCCCTGAGTCATTCAGAATTTTGATGGAGCGTTCTTATCATAATCCTGATTGGTTAGACCGAAAACAATTGGAAAGCGGTGCTGCCGTCTGCCGACGTTTGGGTGGATGGGCAATGACGATCTTGGGAGACATGGCACTCTTAGGAGGATATGCCAACCCCGATATAACTAAACCATTGATATTCACAGGTGCTCTAAAAGGAGATAGTACATTCGATAGAGTCAGTGAAACATCACAATTTTGGTATGATGTAACAAGGGCTAAAGGGTTAGAGATTGGGGCACAAGGATTTAAAAGCGCCATAAAAGTAAGATTGATGCACGCCATTGTTCGCCAGCGATTAATGCATCATCCTAAATGGGACAGTAAATCATGGGGCGTGCCGATCAATAGTGCCGATGCAGTGGCTACAAATGTGGCCTTTAGTATGATAATGATCCTTGGTGCTAAAATGTTAGGATTTCATCTGCCGGATAAAGATATTGATGCCGTTTTACATTTATGGAAATACATTGGCTATTTAATGGGAGATGAAATAGATTGGTTACCTGTTACTGCTGAAGAAGGCTTGCAATCACTGTTGTTAATCATGCTCTCCAACCGAAATGAACCGGATGAAGAAAGTAAAAACTTAGCAAGAGATTATCTGGATAATTTTAAACCGCGGGTGTCAATTACCGAGTTTGATCAATACAGCAAGCAGCTGTTTGACCATATCAAACACAGAGCGTATGCCCGTTATCTAATTCCATTTGATATCTACAAGAAATTGGAAGTGCCTTCCTCCGGTTTAACATGGTTGGTGATTCCTTTAGTACAAACACCTGCAATTTTTGCATTAGACAGACTGCGAACCGTTGTACCGGGTATGACCAAAAAAATGGAAGAATATGGAGCTAAGGAGCAAGAAAAAGTCATCCGTGACCGAATGGGAGAACGTCAGGCCAGCTATATTCCAAAGTAAAAGAAAAAGGGATAGTGCGTACTATCCCTTCTTAAAAAGTTATGTATTGTTGGAGTTAACAAGGCAAAGCCATACAAATTCCATTTAGAAGATCTTGGGCAATATCTAACACTAGATTGCATAATAACGGGCCAATAATCGGCACTGCTCCTGCAATGGCATCGCAAAGAAAAGGTCCTCCGATCAATGCAGCCAACGTAACAATTCCCGTACAGATATCTTGTACCAAACAACCTCTGAATTGCTCTTGCATCTCTGTAACATATTGTTGCAAGGCTTCATTACCGGCAATAGCAGTGGCATAAACGGATTGTTTTTCTGTTGCTGACATTTGGTTTAACTCAGGATATTTATTGTTTAAATTAACGATGGCTTCACCAAAGCTTTCCAACTGACTGTAATAAGCTTCTTTAGTCATGCCCAGTAAATTGGTCAATTCGGTTTCTGATGCAGCATCACCGGCAGCAATCTTATCTAAAAGATTTTTGATTTGCTCAGCATTAGCTTGCCAGTTATTTTCTTTTGCTAATAGCGTAATATCTAAAGATGCCTTAATAGCATTTTCGAAAACAATATCTTCTGATAAAATTTCGGGCATGCTTTTTTGAGCCAATTCTTCTTTAGAACAAGAAGTCATAGAAAGCGATGCTACCGCCATCATTAGCAATAAAAGATAGGTACTTAATTTTTTCATGTGGTTATAAATTTTTTATTTTGAATAATTACTAAATATAGTAAATGACCGAATTATATTTCCGGTTTCCAATAAAAAAATAACTGTAAATTATTAATGGTATTCAAGTAGTGCGTTGCGCCGGATTCAATAGCGAATTGATTAAATAATCATTAGCAACACATTCAATGCATGCATTGAAAATTGATAATTTCCTATATTTAATCAATACAATTATTCTATTATGAGCAATACACCGTTAGGAAATTTATTTTCAGCTTTAAACAATGCCTTAGACTCAAAAGTGGCGGGAGCGATAGGGTTGAGGAAATTTTTAGTAAAAGCTACCTATACTTCAGCCTTCAATGGCGTTAATGTAGCGACCAAAGCTGCCAAGATTTTTACTTCTCCTAAAAAACAGAAGGAGGCACATCGATTGGCATCTACTGCTAAATCAACACTGTTTGATCTGAATTTAACCGAAGACCAGCAAATGATACAAGACACTATCAAGGATTTTGTGGCGCAAAAGATCACACCGGTAGCTGAACATTGCAGTGAAGAAAGAAAAGTATCTGAAGATCTTGTTCAGGCTTTTGGTGAATTAGGTATTACTTATTACAGCGTTCCCGAAGCAATGGGTGGTATGTTGAACGAAAAGGCAACCGTAACACAAATGATCATTACCGAAACATTAGCCTATGGCGATGTTGGCGTGGCATTGGCATTATTGACACCCATCGGAGCACTAAATGCTTTGGTGGCCTATGGCAGTCCGGAGCAACAGGAGCAATACATTCCGCCATTCTTGGAAGAAGGCAGTCATATGGTGGCTTCCATTGCCGTCAATGAATCAAATCCATTGTTTGATCCTTTTCAATTGGAAACAAAGGCAGTGTCGAAAGGTGATAGTTATGTTTTAAATGGGGTAAAAACCATGATTCCTTTAGCCGATCAGGCAGAGTTTTTTCTGGTAGCCGCTAATGTTGATGGCAAAGAACCACAAGTATTTATTGTAGAAGCCAAAACGAAGGGATTGAGTATTGCCACCGACAGAGCGATGGGTTTGAATGCAGCAGAGTTGGGAAAGATCACCTTGAAAGATGTTGAAGTACCGGCATCGGCAGTATTGCTAAGTGGGTCAACTTATAGCAATTTTATCGATCATATTAGATTGTCTTGGTGTGCATTGGCAGTGGGAGCTTCCAAAGCAGCACTCGATTATGTAATTGATTATGCGAATAGCAGGGAAGCATTTGGAGAGCCGATCTCGCATAGACAAGCCGTAGCTTTTATGATTGCCAATATTAAAATTGAGATGGAGGCCATGCAGGTGTTAACTCAAAGAGCAGTGAGCAGAGCAGAACAAGGAATGGATTACAGTAAAGAAGCTTACCTGGCTAGTGTGCTTTGCAGTGAAAAGGCCATGGAGATCGGAACCAATAGTGTACAGTTGTTGGGTGGATACGGATTTTGCAGAGATTATCCGGCAGAAAGATGGTATCGCGATTTAAGAGCTGTGGCTATTAGTTACAATGGAATGCATCTTTAAAATTTCTAATGATCAATCAATAATTATCAAATTCAAGTTTGGGATATAGAAACAGATTTTTGTAGCAACTATAATCGTCCAAATTTCCATAAATCCAAACAACCATAAATCAATAATATGAATCTCGAAATACCAAAAGGCTTACAGAATTTTGTTGATGGTGCTTATGCATTGGCCAAAACTACCTTCCGTCCAATTTCAAGAAAATATGACGAATTGGAACATACCTATCCAAAGGAACTGGACTTATTTGCAGCCATGTTGAATGGCGCGAATGACGGTTCAGGTGGTGCCATGGGCGGAGCTAAAGGAGACGGCAAGGAAAAGGCAGAACGAACCGGAGTACGAAACGGTGGAAACATGTCTAATGTATTAAACATTCAAGCCATGAGTTATGGTGATGTCGGTTTACTGTTGGCCATCCCACGACAAGGTTTAGGGAATGCGGCCATTGCAGCGGTAGCCAATGAAGAACAAGCCAAAAGATTTGAAAAAACCTGGGCAGCAATGGCAATTACTGAACCCGGATGCGGCTCTGATTCGGCTGCGATTAGAACAACAGCTGTAAAAGATGGAGACGACTATATTTTGAATGGAGAAAAGATCTTCATTACTTCCGGTGAGCGAGCTGATTCAGTTGTGGTTTGGGCTACATTGGATAAGAATATAGGAAGAGCTGCCATTAAATCTTTCGTAGTAGAAAAGGGAACTCCCGGTATGGAACTGATCCGTACAGAAAGAAAATTGGGCATAAGAGCATCGGATACTGCAGCGATCACTTTCACAGATTGTAGAGTGCCTGCCAAGAATCTTTTAGGCAGTCCGGAGATCAATATTGAAAAGGGTTTTGCAGGAGTAATGGAAACTTTCGATAATACACGACCCTTTGTGGCCGCCATGGCGTTGGGTTGTGCGGAAGCTTCTCTTGAAAAAACCAGAGAACTGTTAAAAGAAAAGATCGATCTGAATTACAATACGCCTATCAACAATGTTAAAGCAGTGGAAGCAGAATTGTACCGATTGGAAGCTGAATACGAGGCATCAAGGTTACTAACCATCAAGGCGGCTTGGATGGCAGACAATAGAATTCCAAATACTTTGGAAGCCTCGGTATGTAAAGCCAAAGCCGCTAGAGTAGCCGGTCAGATTACTTTAAAATGTATAGAATTATGCAGTAGCCTTGGTTATTCTGAAGGTGAATTGCTGGAGAAATGGGGCAGAGATTCCAAAATTCTCGACATATTTGAAGGAACTCAGCAAATTCAGCAGTTGATCATTGCCAGAAGAATTTTAGGTAAGAGTTCGAAAGAACTGAAGTAGGTATATAGAATACTACAATGATATAATGCGAAAATTTTATTGTTACGAGCGTCCGCTCGTAATCAAAATTATTAAGCGTCCGCTTTTGTATATTTGCAGCATGAATGAAGATTGGAAATTGGACATGCTAAAGCAACTTTGGTCAGGCAAAGAAACCGATGCCGACAAGTTGCAATCCGACAGCAAGTCTATTCAAAAAAGCAAAGAGAATACTTCATCTTATACCTCTATTGATCTACATAAATTTCAAGAACTCAGTCAACAATTAGCTGAAACGGAAAAAGCAATTGATTTAGCTATTCAAAAGAACTTTTCAGGCATTATCATCATTCATGGAAAAGGAGAAGGAATATTAAAATCTCAGATCATAAAGATTTTAAAAGCACATCAACATATCGCTGAGTTTAAATCCATCAATGATTATCAAAATGAAAGTGGAGCTTTGAAAGTGAAATTCAAGTAGTATAAATTTCTACTTTGATTCTTAATATTTTTCAAAGAGTTAGGTTTCTAATAAATAGGACTAGGGTCAAGTGGAAACCGGAAATTCAAAGCAGCGTTGGCCAGAAAAATCACGGCAGCTAGCGTGGGTTGTGGAAGGAGCGATTGATTTTTCTTGAATTTTTTCTTTCTCCTGAACGAAGTGTGGGATTGTTTCAAGACAAAAAGGAAAAAAGAATAAGTTTTTAGAATTAAAGGAGATTTTGGATTTATAAAGGTAATATGGGTATTGTCTAAAAATGATACTTCCCGGACAAGATATCCTTCAATAAACTGTCATCCAATATCTGATAAACCTTGCTTTTCGGCAATAAGACATAAATAGTATCCTGACTATTACAGTCGTAGCCTTCTTTCTTAAGATCAGCTTTTTTAATTTTCTGTGTATGCGTTACTTCCAGTTGATCGCAAATTCGCACAAAAACAGGAATAGCATAAGCAGGCAATTTATCTTTTAAATTTTTATACAACTCTTCCACAAAAAGGTCATCTGTTTCGGTCTGTAGAGATAAAGCCGCCATTCCGGCTCTGCCGTCGCAATTTGGTATTTGTACGCCATACACGGCTGCACTTTCTATGGCTTCAAAATTGGTTAGAATGGCTTCCACTTCCGCAGTTGCTACGTTCTCGCCCTTCCACCGAAAAGTATCACCTACTCGATCCACGAACTGAGTATGCTTAAAGCCTATATCGCGCATCAGATCACCGGTATTGAACCATTGATCGCCTTTGTCGAAAACATCCCTGAATATTTTACTTTCATTTTGAGCAGCATTGGCATATCCGGCAAAGGGAAAAAGATCGGTTATTTTCGAGATCATCAAACCCACTTCACCGGTAGTTACTTTTTCTAAGGTGCCTTTCTTGTTCCTGTAAACTTCATCATTATCAATATCGTACTTTACAATGGCAAATTCTGTAGGACTCCAACCTACACAATTGTCTACATTAAATGAATTGGTAAAAATGACATTGCTGTCGGATGCCGCATAAAATTCATAGATATTCGGAATGTTGAACCGCATTTTAAAATCGTTCCAGATTTCCGGTCGCATGCCATTACCGATGATCTTAGTCACACGGTGTTTTTTATCCAATGGTGAAGGAGGTGAATTCATTAAATAACGGCAGATCTCACCAATATAAATAAAGGCCGTTGCATCAAACTTCCGAATGTCCTTCCAGAATTCCGAGGCAGAGAATTTTCGTCGCATCGCAATAGTTGAACCATTGGCAAAAGCACTTCCCCAACCGATGATAAAGGCATTAGCATGGTAAAATGGAATGCTCACATAAATGGTATCATCCTTCGTAAAACCGGCGTTAATATTGCCAAACCAGTTCATGCTTCGCAGCCATTGTTTATGCGTTTGTATGGAGGCTTTGGGCATACCGGTTGTTCCCGAAGTAAAAATATATGCCAGATGATCTTTCGTTCGCACAGTTGCCGTGCTTTCAGGGTTTTGATTGGATTCTTCCTCAATGACCTTGTTCAAAACGATGTAATCTTTAGGAAAGGCTTTGGGCTCACTATCTTCTACTCCCAATAAATAGCTGTTACTAAGATCTAACTTCGACTTCACGGCATCAAAGGCAGCGGTTAATTCTTGTCCGATAACAAAATATCGATCGTGTTTAATCTGAATACTGTGCAACAAAACCGCATCTCTTTGGTTCGGATTCACCAATGAAGCGATGGCGCCTAATTTGGCAAGTGCTGCAGTAACAATTAACGTTTCCGGGCGGTTTTCTAAAAATACGATCACCACGGTTTGATGACGAACGCCAATACTACTAAAATAATGAGCATATTGATTCACCAATTGGTTAAGGTCCTCATACGTGTATTGAACATCTTCGAACAGCAAAGCATATTGATCGGGATACTTTCTAGCATTACTTTCCAAAACAGTGCCCAATGAATACGGCAACTCATTAAACAAGGTAAAAGTGGATAAACCGGCCTTAGCGATGTCAGGCAGCCTGCTGATCATAGACTGCACACCCGGGATTAGATCGGTAATGGAAATCTTGTATTTGTTCTTTTGATGAGTCACTTCGAAAATGGTAAAGAATTTAAAAATAGAATAATTACGGTAAACACCCTGTCTAAGTTTATTATAAAATCGGAAATGGATTTTCTACCAATAGAAAAGCTCGAACACTCAAAGGATCGGCTAAGGAAATATTTTAGAAATGGCCATATCCGTTACAGTCAAAAACTGTATCTTTTACGCTTAATCCAATCGAAATGAAAAATCTCTTCATAATATTTTTAAATGTGTTTTGTTTAAGTGCATGGGCGCAACCTAATCTTATGGTGGAAGAATATGCAGCGGGTTTTACGCGGCCGGTAAATATTGCCAATGCCGGTGATGAAAGGTTGTTCATTGTGGAACAGCCGGGAAGGATCAAAATCATTGATAGCAACGGTGTAACTCGCGATACTGCTTTTTTAGATATTCGGGATCGTGTGAATGATGGTGGAAATGAACAGGGATTGTTAGGTTTGGCTTTTCCTCCCGATTATTCAACAACCGGCGTTTTTTATGTTTATTATACCGGTGGCAATGGCTCAGGTTTTTCGAATATCTCCAGGTTTCAAACAGATCCTGGAAACCCCAATGTGGCATTAGAAAATAGTGAGGA
>JAGQYH010000082.1 GCA_020436175.1 Bacteroidota bacterium | reverse complement strand
CATTGGTAGGTACAATCTTAAATAATGGAGGTTTGCTTTCTCCATAAAAATCATGTAAAAGTTCAATCGTAAATACGGGACTGTATTTCATTTACTCGCGGTTTTTTGATTTTATTATCGGCTACTTAGCAGGTAGCACTTTTCTTTATAAGCTTTCTATCATTGCATTTTTATTGATTTTAATTTCTCTAATTAAACTACCGTCTACTTTATTGTCTTCATCCACAATAGTCACTAGTTTCATTTTATACAAAACAGATGGTAAATATTTTCCGCCCAGTGTACTCCACAAATGATTGATCTGCTCAAAATTCATGGTATACAATTCCAAATGCAGTTTATCAATTTTAGGATCCAATGACGGATAGCTCTCTTTGGTAAAAAAATTAGTGCTTTGAAAACATTGTATAATGTTGGATATGCGACTTAAAGCAGTTATATAATTCCCGGTATTGGCTGAAAATAAAATGTAAAGATTCAGCAATATCTCCGGATTTCTTTTGATAACACTATTGTGGGTTCGATAAATTCCATCAGGATTTTTGGAAATTCTGTCTTCCTCTATATTAACTAAAGAAAGTATCACCCCAGCACTTCCGTTACCATCATTCGGCACTGTATCATTCTCAACAATCTTGGCAATATTCCCAATCGTAACATACTTTTCGGTGGAAGGCCCCAATAAACCTTGTAAATACAGGTTTGCTTGATCTTCCACGAAAGCTAACGATTTGCCAATCATTGTATCAATTTTTTAAGAAAATGAAAAAAATGACGTCAAATCATCACCTTTCATTTCCTTTTGTTAATTGATTTTAAATGTAATATTATTATCATGTATTAAAAAACATATTGCGAAATAAATTTATTCATTTTGATTCACCTTCGGTTTTAAGCGAAAAAAAGGGACACAAAAATTTTGCGTCCCTTGTAATTTAACCTGATATATAGTGTTATCTCGCCACCTTAAAATAGTCTCCCGGCATTTTCGCGTTGATCTCAACACTTTCTAAATTAACCGTGAAGACTTGGTTGCCTACACCGGTAGTTTTACTGTGTGCAAAATTGATACCATCAACCATTTTGTAATTATCGTAGATGACTGCCTTCGTCATTTCCCCGGCCGGCGTACTGATCATAAATGTTTCCTTCACTTTATAACCTGTTTTCACATCGTAATAAGCTTCTGTTTGATCGCCCGTAAAATAGACTAAAACCACTTGATATGCATCCTCTCCGTTCACTTTTTGCTTGCCATCCAATTTCATTTTAATACCTGATTTCGTATAGCTTAACTCAGGGAAAAGTCGGTTACTGATCATTTCAGATATTTTTGTAGCATCATCCAACTGCTGTGGCTGACCATTGGCAATCATCATCATATTTTTTCCATCACAAATAGTTTGTTGAATAACCTGACCGCCCATCATTACATCTTCTCTAAACTTGCCATCAATGGTTTGGACTTCCACTATGTTTAAGACCTGGCCTTGCATTTCCAACGACCATTCCTTTTTGACATTCAGTACGGCACTCAATTTTTTCTTTCCTCCTAACGCATTAAGATAATTGTCCAATACGGCATTGACATCCATGCCTTTTGGTAAGGCTTTCATTTCTGCCGGATCATAGCTATTGCCATCCGCATCATAATATTGAACTGTTCCGAATTGTTTTAATTTATCTTCAATCTCGCTGGCTTTTCCAACTACAATGATATAAGCATTGTTGTATTTAATATATTTTTTCGCGGCGGCATTTACTTCCTCCACCGTTACGGCATTCAAACTTTTCAAGTAATCGGGATAAAAATTCTCATCCAAATTATTTACTGCTGTATTGATGGCAAAACTTGCAATCGTTTGAGGACTTTCCAATGATCGTGCGAAACTACCAGTAATGTAAGCTTTCACATCTCTCAACTCATCTTCCGTAACCCCATTCTCAGCAATATCTTCCAACTCCTTTAACACTTCATAAATGGCACTATCGGTCACTTCATTCCGAACACTTCCTCCGGCACTGAATCTTGCCACCACCTTATCGGTATTGAACCCGGAATATATGCCATAAGTATAACCTTTATCTTCTCTAAGGTTTTTATATAATCGACCGGAAGCCCCTCCGCCTAAAATTTGATTCATTAAAGAAACCGCAAAGAATTCTTTATCACCCAATTTTAGATCAATAGGGTAAGATACTCTGATTTCAGATTGCACAGATTGAGGCCTGTCCACCAAAATTACAGTAGATTTCTCAGGCGCTTTTGGTTGCTCATAGCTATGCTTAGGTAAATTAGCTCCCTGCCAATCGCCGAAATATTTATTGGCCAATACTTTGGCATCCGCTACTGTTATATCTCCAACAATGGCCAGATAGGCACCTCTCGGACTCCAATAGTTATGATAAAAATTAACAACATCTTCTCTGGAAATATTCTCAATGGTCTTTTCAGTAACGATCTCTCCATAGGGATGATCTTTGCCATACACGACCAATGACCGAATATTAGAAATAATCTCCGTCGGATCATCTTTGGCTGATATCAAATTAGAGATTTGCAGTTTTTTCAACTTATCTAATTCCTCTTGCGGAAAAGAAGGATTCATCAAAACATCTTGCATTATGGTCAGTAATTGATCCTGATGTTTAGTTAGAGAAGCTCCATACATGCCTGAAGAAGAAGTGGCTAGTGAAGCTCCAATAAAGTCGGTGGCTTCATCAATTTCAGCTTTTGATCGAGTGGTGGTGCCTCTGCTTAATAAACTACCTGCGATACTTGAATAACCTGCCTTATCGCCTTCAACAATGGGATCTTTGTCTATTCTCAATGAAAAAGCCACACGCGGTATTTTATCATTTTGAACTACATACACTTTTAGTCCATTATCTAATTGAAAAGATTCATGTTCTCCAATTTTGATCTCCGGCGCAGGACCTGCTTTAGGTGGTTGACTTCTGTCTAACTTGGTAGTTGTTTCCGTTTTTTGGTTATCAACCGTAGGTTTTGTATTGGTACAGGAAACAATTAAAAATGCACATATATAAATGAGAATTCTATTCATCACTATCTTTTTATTGATAAAAAACTATTACTGATCTTCTGTTTTAGGTAAATATTGCAGCAGCACTCTATTCTCTTTTACTAAATACTGCTGCGCAACTCTTCTGATATCTTCTCTGGTAACGGCCATGTACTTTTCCAGTTCCGTATTGATGAGATCAGCATTTTTAAAAAGGGTATAATAATCGGCCAAGCTGTTGGCAATACCTTCAAGGGTAGAATTTCCTGAGATAAAATCATTTTCGGTTTGATTTCTAATTTTTTGAAACTCTCTCTCAGAAATCAAGTCTGCTTTTACCTTATCAAATTCTGCCTCCAAAGCTGCTTCTAGAGTATCTATCGGTGTACCGAGATTGGCTATACCATACACAATATATAATCCGGGATGTTCCAATGAAAATGAAAATGCTCCGGTAGCCACTGCCAATTCTTGCTCATCAACAATTGATTTATTCAATCGGCTGCTTTCTCCACCGGAAAGTATGGTGCTCAACATTTCCAAGGCATAATAATCATCCGTTCCTTGCGCCGGAATATGATAGGCCGTAATTACAGCAGGCAATTGAATATTGTCATAAACCACATTTCTTACTTCTTTGGTTTGAGGTGGTTCTACAGCACTCGGACGAGGTATAGGTTGGTTATTGCCTTTTATCTCATCAAAATACTTATGTACTAATTGAATGGTCTCTTTGGTATCAATATCTCCGGCAATGACTAAAGTTGCATTTTCCGGAACATAATATTGATCATAAAAGGCCATAAATTCCTCTAAACTGGCTTCGTTCAAATGATCTAACGAACCAATAGGTGCCCACCGGTAAGGGTGCACGGTATAGGCATTTCTCAACACTTCAATTAAAAAAGAGCCATAGGGTTGATTGTCGTAGTTCTCCCGCTTCTCTTCCTTGACCACTTCCCTTTGAGTTTCTACGCCAATCTGTTCAATTTTAGCATGCATCATTCTTTCAGATTCCAAATAAAGTCCTAACTCCAATTGATTAGAGGGCAACAGTTCGTAATAGTAAGTTACATCATTGGAAGTATAGGCGTTATTAAAAGCGCCGGCACTGGTGGTCAGTTTATCAAACTCGCCCCGTTTAATATTTTCCGAACCTTCAAAGAGTAGGTGTTCAAAGAAATGGGCAAAACCTGTTCTATTGGGATCTTCATTTTTAGAACCCACATGATACATGACGGAAACTACAACAATTGGAGTGGTGTTATCCTGATGAAGAATAACGTGTAATCCGTTGTCTAATGTTTTCTCTGTAAAATTTATTTTGTTCCCTTCACTGGCTTGTAAGGTTCCCAGGGTAAATAATGTCATGACGACAATAACAATATGTTTCATTGAATAGCAATTTGCCCTAAAAATACGTAGAGAAATGTTTATTCTAAAGAGAATATCCTCGTATAACGATTTTTAACGGATGAGGAAAAGACTTTAAAAGGATCAATTATAAAGCCTTAAAACATTATTAAAAATTGATTTCAAGTCATCAATCAACCTTTGCGGTTTAATTACTCTTAAATTTTCTCCATAAGAAAGTAACTCCATCAAAAAATCATGTGTAATGTATAGGGTTAGTCTAATTCTAAGTTCGTCTTCATTATCTATTAAAATCTGCTGGGATTCGTGCAGTGGTAATGTTTTAATATATTTTCCTTGAAACGGATCGAATGAAAGTTCAATCTCTTCGGGTTTGTTTCCGTTGGGGCTTATTATTCCAAAGGAATACTTGTAATGCTGATTTACATTAAAATCAATAGGAAGTTGAAAGCGTAACTTTGTTATGATCAGATCATATAGGCGGTCAAGGGCAAAACTTTTTATCTGTTGGTCTTTAATATCTTTTGCCAAAACATACCACCTGTTTCTAAATTCTTTTAAAGCGTAGGGTTCTGCATTTCTTTTTGTTAATTCATCTTCCCAAAACTTTTGATAGGCAAACCTAATTTGAAGCTGATTTTTAATGGCATGAAGTAAACCATAAAGATTCTCTGTGCCTTGTGGTCTTCTCTTCTCAAAATGAATATTATTAGATAATCGGTCGGACAAATTCAATGCATTAAATGTATCAAACGCTTCCAAAATTCGCTTATTAACATCCGGTTGCTCATCAAAATCAATGAAATAGACCTTTCGAGAAAAATCAAACTGAATATCAATATTATATAGTGATCGTATATCCTCTAAATCTCTTTGGAATGTTCGTTTTGAAACATTAAAATTATATTCCTGCAACTCTGATTCCAAAGCCAGATAGTCTGATATATCAGTAAAGCTTGCAGGATGCTTTCTAAGCTTTTTTATTATCAGGTTACACCTTGCAATGGATTCTCTCTTTGACATGTTTTAAGATTTGCTAAATCCAATTTTCGCTCGATTGCTCGCTAACGTTTCTTCCGAACACATAGTCATTACCCTTGTCAAAGTAACTTTTTCACCATGAATTATCTCGTGTATCTCCTTTTTACGAAGAATATTGTCTATTTGACCTCCGGAAAAATCAAACTTTTGAGCTAAAAAATGACAGTCTTGTAATGATAAAAATGGCATTTTTAATTGCCAAATTCTTGCCCTAATTGAAACATCCGGTTTCTGAAACCGGATTTTAAACAAAAACCGTCTTTCAAATGCTGAATCAAGATTATTTACGAGGTTAGTCGTTGCAATTAAGATACCTTCAAAATTCTCTAACTCTTCTAAAATAATATTCTGAATAGTATTTCCCGTTTGATCAACACTTGAATTTAAAATTTCTCTTCTTTTGGAAATGATAGCATCCGCTTCATTGAAAAGTAATATTGGTGTTCGCTCACAATCATTCGCCATGGATTTATAATCCGTAAATATTCGTTTTATGATTTTCTCACTTTCACCAAACCACATTGATTTAGACTGACTTATCTCCACCTTCATCAGTTCACGGTTAGTTTCTTTTGCAATTTGCTTTACTATTTCTGTCTTTCCGGTTCCCGGCACGCCATACAATAAAGTAGTAATTCCTTTGGGTAAATTTTTATCTACTAGGCGTTTTTGCGTTTCTTTCAATTTAATATCACCCAGTAAATCTTTTAACAAAAATAGCTGTTCCATTTCAGTATCACCAAAAATCAATTTTCTGTATGGAATATCATGCGGAGAGATAATATTATCCTTATTTTTTTGATGCCTGAAAACAATTATGCCACACTCTTTTAAGATATTATTAGTGCTATCTGTTATTTTCATTCCGGCATCATTACAAAAATAGGATTCAACAACTTCGATTAGATTGTTTTTAATTAGTGGATTTTCTCCTGAAAGAATTTTCTGCAAATAACTAACTCGTTCTGAGCTGTTATCATAAATTTGTTCCAATGCTCCTCCAATATCAGTTGATTCTCTACCTGAAATTGTCTGCCAAATCAGATACAGAAATAAGTAGATATCATCTGTTTCGAGAAGTAGGTCACAAACTTTTTTGATCAAAGGGAAGCTTTTATTAGAAGCTAATATATCTCTCACTTGTTCAAATAATTCATAAGTAGATATTACATTATTATCTCGTTCTTGACCTAAACTATAAAGCTTTTCAAGTAATTCCACAACATCATTAAACTTATCATTCCTCATTTCAGGCATTGGTTTATTGTTCAATATTGCTTCTGTAACTTTTTCATTTATTGTAAACTGGTCATTTGTTGCCGTTAGTTGCATTCTGTGCCTTGATTTTTGTTTTACAAAGATTCCTGATGAATGTAAAAAATTGAAATCATCGCTATATTTTAGAATTTCCATTGGATTGCAATCAAAATATACAATCAAATCATTCAAATCAACCGTGGATCCTTTGTAGTTTAATACGAAAACAAGTGAGATAAAAAAGGATTGGCTTTTTGTTGTTCGGAAATATTCTGAAAGAAAAGTAAGCTCATTATTCACTTTTAGAAAGAAGGAATCTTCCAGTTTGCACTCTTTTGATTCTTCATACACTTTCCCAATATTGTTCAGAATTTTCAGCTTGATATTCTCTTCCATATTTCCATCATTTTTGACAAAGATATGGGCAGACTAAGACAAGGTATGGCGTGGTTAAATTTCAAAACCTTGAAGGCTATTTAAAATGTATGATAGTTTGCCTCGAAAATTTTCCTTTAGACTATGATCTAATATTTGCAACCATGGTTCAGCAGAATTATTCCAATTGCGTAAATCATTTTCAAACCACTTTATCCAAATCTCATTAAACCCATTGTCTCTGTCACCTAATCTTTTACATACTTCCTCCTTACAAGATTCCTTGAATTCATCAATACAGTTTACAACATAAAACATATTGTTATAATGAGTACAAAACCCAAAACTAATATAAAAGCCCTTACTTGAATTCGGCAAATAAAAAGTAAAATAACTAGGATTATTATCGAAGTAGCCTTTTGCTTCAAATTTCAACTTATGCTCCTTTGCTAAATCATTCAACTGATTTTTAAATCTGTCAATTAGTTCCTTCTTAACACTACCAATAATATCATGTTTCTGTATCTCAAATAATGATTTGATACTATTGTCATTAGCTACTATCGCCTTTACTATCTCTTCTTTCATAATATGATTTGTTGATTGATTTGTTAGTTGTTTAACAAGTGTAACATACTGATTTATAGTTTCTCGTAAAATTGGTTGATTAGAAGATTTTTCAATGCATCTCTCTAACCACTCAATTATATCTTGAGAATAAGATATCTTATGATAATCTTCCGCTTTTAAATCCTGTTTACTGGACCACGATGCATCATTCCCATCAAGAGTTAAATAGTACAACTTGAAGCTATTATAGTTCTTTTTCCCATAATTGAAATATCTTAACAACTGATTATCTTGATCGCCTGCATAAATTTTGTTTTCAATGATTACTGCATTGTTCTGATTATCAGATATGATAATATCAATATTTCCACCTTCTGTTTTTGATTCGGATATGTATCCTATACGTTTTTCAATTTGAACACGTGCATTTAGACAATTAAATTCAATAATTTTCATCTGTTCGGTAAACAAATTAAGGAATGTTTCCTTTTGTCCATGACTCCCCTTCGGATTTAATAATTCAGCTAGAAATGCTGAATGTGTTCGTACTTCATTTGTTGATAAGTCTAGAATATTAAAAACGTTGAAACTCTCACCAGTTAAAGCATTAATCTTCTCTTGCATTGTTACGAACTGAGAAATTCGTTCTATAAAATTTTTTATTGATTCTTTATCCATTTGTTATATCTTGACTTTTCACTGATACTTTCTACTGCTTTATTTATTTAAAAATAAGATACAAGTCAGCCAATCTATGTCGCAGTGTTAATCTTTATTTGAAGTATGAAAATAAAAACTATTGTTACAACTGAACATTGTTACTCCTTCTTAAATCTTACAATATCAGTCAGCCCTGCACTAAGACTTGACAAAAGCTGCTGTTCCAATAATTGCATCGCCCTTCTTGATCACTATCCTGTAACTGCCATTGGGAAGATTGCCTATCTCAATTGGATGATCAAAACTATTCATTTTACATTCAACAATACTTTGTCCTTTGGTATTGATAATCGTCAAAATGCAGTCATTGATGTCGTATGTTCGATCGAGATCACCCAATTGAATGTAGAGCTTATCGAGTGAAGGATTGGGATATAGTACCACGCTCCTTATCTTATTGTCTAACCAACCGGTAGTTGGCTCACAGTATTCTTGCTCCAACAATTCTGATAATTCATTGCAAAGAAAATCGTAATGCTGTTGTTCTATTGTATTGAGATTATTTATGTTAAGTGGGGTTTCTTCAAAGAAATCAAGTTGAATATTGTAATATTCCCGATTCCCATTGTCAAATTGAATGAGTTTAAACATTCCGTCTGTAATCGCTTTACCATCTTTGGGACTTCCGGGCGTTAGCTTGAACAGATCACCAAATATCCAAGACCGTTGATCCTGAGCATCTCCAGTTCCATTGATCAATGGTAAAAAACTTCGTGAATCTATCGCTGCATCATCCGGCAAATCATCGATATTGCCGCCAAACATTTCAAGAACGGTATGGTAAATATCGGTGGAGTTAACCAATTGTGTAATGACCTGACCGGGCTGTGCCACTGAGGGACCGGATACAATCAATGGCACCTGAACACCTCCGTTATATACAGTTCCCTTCGCTCTGGTTTTAATGAATGGTAATTGAACTACATCCGTCTGTGTACCATTGTCGCCAATAAAAATTATTTCTGTTTGTGCCAGCTCGTTGATGGATGCCAAATGACTCAACAATCTGCCGATTTCCGTATCCATTGCCTCAATCATAGCCTTGAAATAAGGAATCGGATTCGCGGCTATATCAAATATATTATTCGATAGTCCATCAAAACTATGCAAATTATTGGGCGGCTTGTGATATGGATCGTGTGGTGCATTGAAAGAAAGTGTCAAAAACCAGTTAGATGATTGCGCATCTATCCAATTAATGGCGTCATTGACGGCAACAGTTGTAGCATATTCATTATTCACATTTTGATTTGTACCATTGACCGTTTTTGTCCAGAAAAAATAATTATCTACTAATCCTCCCAGATTTCCGGCATAATGATCAAAACCACATGCATTTGGATTCATTCTTAATGCTTGCTCAAAATGTCCTAAGTGCCATTTACCGATTAATGCCGTAGAAACATTAGACTGGGCTTTTACAGCTTTAGGAATTGTATATTCAGCAGTATCCAATTGATTGTTG
>JAGQYH010000081.1 GCA_020436175.1 Bacteroidota bacterium | reverse complement strand
AAATAGGCGTTTGAATATCTTACTTTGAAACTAGAATTTGATTATGCAACGCAAAGCTTCCCCAACTTTTCAAGGAGGGGTGGATCGACGAAGTCGAGACGGGGTGGTTGAGATAAGCTAACTCAATTCATTTTCCTATTCATTCTTCTTACGAACGTTGCTTCTTCACAAAGCCTTTTGGAGTCGCGATTGTGCTGGGTAATGTTCAATGCCTTCATGTATGTCGATTAATTTTTACTCCTTCAATAGAAATATCTTAATATTGCATCGGTGAAATTTAAAATCAATACCACGGATAAAACCTCAAAGGCCAGATTGGGTAAGATCACTACTGATCATGGCGAAATTCAAACGCCTATTTTTATGCCGGTTGGGACATTGGGTGCTGTAAAGGCCGTTCATTTTAGAGAACTGGAGGAAGATATTAAGGCGGAGATCATTTTAGGGAATACTTATCATTTGTATTTAAGACCGGGTTTGGAAGTACTGGAAGCCGCCGGAGGTTTGCATCAATTTAATTCATGGAACAAACCGATTTTGACCGATAGTGGCGGATATCAGGTATATTCTTTGAGTCACAGGCGAAAGATCCATGAGGCAGGAGCCGAATTTCAATCGCACATTGATGGTTCTAAGCATATTTTTACGCCGGAGAATGTGATGGATACCCAGCGAACCATCGGTGCTGATCTCATTATGGCATTCGATGAATGTACACCTTATCCTTGTGAATATCAGTATGCCAAGGATTCCTTAGCCATGACGCATCGCTGGTTGGATAGATGTATCCGCCGATTTGATGAAACGGAGCCGAAGTATGGCTATCAACAAACGCTTTTGCCCATAGTGCAAGGCAGTGTTTACAAAGACTTGCGAAAAATATCAGCAGAATATATTGCCAACGCCGGAAGAGAGGCCAATGCCATCGGTGGCTTATCAGTTGGGGAACCAGCAGAAGAAATGTATGCCATGACGGAGATCGTTTGTGATATACTTCCGGCAGATAAGCCAAGATATTTAATGGGTGTAGGAACGCCGGCCAATATTTTGGAATGCATTGCTTTGGGCATAGATATGTTTGATTGTGTGATGCCCACTAGAAATGCAAGACATGGTTATTTGTTTACCTCTGAAGGCATCATCAATATCAAAAACCAAAAGTGGAAAAGTGATTTTTCGCCCATTGATCCTAATATTGATTTGCCCACCAGCGCACGCCATTCCAAAGCTTATCTAAGACATTTGGTGGTGAGCAATGAATTGTTGGCCGGGCAACTGGCCAGTTTACAAAATTTGGGATTTTATCTTTGGCTGATCCGTCAGGCACGGGAACATATTGCCGCAGGTGATTTTGGCGTTTGGAAAGATAGCATGATCAAAAAAGTATCTCAACGCTTATAAATAATAGAAAGGCTTACAGATTTAATGAATAGTGACTATTGAGAAAACTGGATTTATATATCGTCAAGAAGTTTTTAACCACGTTCATGTTTACCATCTTATTGATCGTAACCATCGCCATTGTTATTGATATCACTGAAAAAATAGACGATTTCTTAGATAATAAACTGTCATTGACCTTTGTGGTGACCAAGTATTACGTTCATTTTATTCCATGGATTGGGATGATGTTGAGCTCGTTGTTTGTCTTTATCTCCGTGGTTTTTTTTACTTCGCGGATGTCGGGCAATTCCGAGATAGTCGCTGCTTTGGCCGGAGGAGTGAGTTTTTATCGATTATTGGTTCCTTACCTGCTGACCGCACTTTTTTTAATGGGCGTATTCATGTATTTCAATCACCGAATTGTGCCTAAATCCAATCTGGAACGGATTGAATTTGAGGATAAGTATGTCAAGGCCGTAGATAAAAAGAGGGATAAGAATTTCCACCTCCAAATTGCACAGGACACTTTTTTGTATTTACAGAATTACAACGAGCCCAATCAATCGGGGTATAAGTTTTCTTTGGAAGGCATCAAGAATAAACATGCTTACTACAAGCTGACAGCAGATAAAATAGAATGGAAAGGTGATAGTTTGGGATGGCAATTGGAAAACATCATTGAACGAAAGGATATGGGTTGGAAAGAAGTGATCACAGAAACACAAACCGAAATCCGGCAGTTGGGTTTTGAACCTGATGTTTTGGAAGAAAAGGTGATGTTTAAAGAAACCATGACGTCCACCGAATTGAAACAGTATATAAAAGATGAGAAGCAACGTGGCGGTGTAAATTTGGATTTTTTCTATGTAGAATTGTATAAACGAACTACGGTTCCTGTCAGCACTATAATTCTTACGATTATTGGTGTGGCATTAACGTCGAGAAAGATGCGTGGAGGCTTGGGAATTCATATAGTTCTGGGGATGTTGCTGGCCGTAACTTACATCGCCATTTTACAATTTTCTATCACTTTTGCCACCAAAGGTAATCTCGATCCACTCTTGGCCAGTTGGATTCCGAACATCATTTTTGGCGTGATTGGCTTCTTCTTAATGATTAAAGCCCCAAAATAAAGGCATTAGCGAGGTGTTGGAGTGTAATTTTATTTTTGTTGAACACTATATCAAAAGAGAAACTTCTTATATTGTTGCTTTTAATACATGAAATTCGTTTATCATCCACTAAAATAAGCTAATGTTTATAGATATTGCCAGAGGTGCATTGGGCATGGTTGTGCTCATAGGGATTTGTTTTTTGTTAAGTAAAGACAGAAAAAATATTGATTGGAAACTAGTAGGGGGCGGTATTTTATTGCAGGTAGTGCTGGCGATCTTAATTCTAAAAGTGCCTTTTGTTTATCAGGTTTTTGATTTTATTGCTGATGGATTTGTTAAACTCTTGAGTTTTACCGATGAAGGTGCAAGGTTTGTGTTTGGCCTTTGGGACAGTGATGTTTGGGTAGGCAAAGCGATTTATAATGAGAATGGATTAGCAGGAACTGAAATGTATTCTTTAGGATTCATGTTCGCCTTTAAAGTGTTGCCCACCATTGTTTTCTTCTCGGCTTTTTCTGCCATGCTCTACTATTTTGGCATTTTGCAACGCATCATTTTTGTTTTTGCCTGGGTGATGAGCAGGGTAATGCATATGACCGGAGCAGAAAGTATTGCTGCGGCAGCCAATGTGTTCATTGGTCAAACAGAAGCGCCATTAGTGATAAAGCCTTATTTGGAAAGAATGACCAAATCGGAGATTATGTGCTTGATGACGGGTGGAATGGCCACCATCGCTGGAGGTGTTTTTGCTTTATTTGTCATTTTTTTAGGACCGCAATACGCCATTCACTTTTTAACGGCCTCCATTATTTCCGCTCCGGCGGCTATTGTGGCCGCTAAAATATTGTATCCTGAAACCAATCGAGAGGCAATCAACAGAGATGTGTCCGTGCCTAAAGATAAGTTAGGCAGAAATGTTTTGGATGCCATTTCAATGGGTACAACAGACGGAATTAAGTTGGCGGTAAACGTTGGCGGTATGCTGATCGTTTTTATTGCAATGGTTGCTTTTTTAAATTATGGCTTGATCAAGATTGGCTTTTGGGTTGGATTGAATGATAACATTGCTGCAGCGACCGGAGGAAGATACGATGGATTGTCATTGGAGTTTCTTCTGGGGATGGTCTTTTCGCCGATAGCATGGCTATTGGGTACGCCGGTACAAGATATTACCGCTGTCGGACAGTTATTGGGCACGAAAACGGTGATTAATGAAGTGATCGCCTATAAAGATTTGTCTTTGATTGCTGATGGTCTG
This sequence comes from Bacteroidota bacterium, assembly GCA_020436175.1. GTDB lineage: Bacteria > Bacteroidota > Bacteroidia > Chitinophagales > JADIYW01 > JAGQYH01. The sequence continues at coordinate 6,073 of JAGQYH010000081.1, read as the reverse complement.
CAACCTAAATCCATTATCATAGCCACTTATGCTTTATGCGGATTTGCCAACTTTTCCTCTATCGGTATTCAAATTGGTGGAATCGGAGCCATTGCGCCATCACAGCGGGAAACACTTTCACAATTGGGGTTGAAATCTTTGATCGGAGGCACCATCGCCTGCTTTTTAACGGCTATCATTGCAGGAGTGATTGTCGGGAATAGTCCGTTGATGTAAGCGTTGAATCATTTTAGAAAACGGCAATCGGAATGCTCTTCAAGCAGAATTCTGTTTTTCAATTTGAGAATGGATGCAATTTAAACCTTACTCAACTCTCTTGATCTCTCCAAAGCTCTTTCCATGCCCTTGTTTATGCCTTCTTTTACTTTTTCTTCATCAAAGACCTTAATCGCAGCTTCTGTGGTGCCACCTCTGGAGGCTACCTTTTCAATCCATTGCTCACAGCTGATGTTGCTTCTTTTGAACAAATAAGCAGCACCCATTACAGTTTGTTCTACCATAGTGCTGGCTTCGGCATAAGAAAAACCCATTTTAACGGCCGACTGGATCATGGATTCCATAAAATAGAATATATAAGCAGGCCCACTACCTGAAATGGCAGTAGCCGCATTCAACATATCTTCATCATCCACTTGAATGGCTTTACCGGTGGTGCTGATATAATCGTGAACCAATCTCAATTCCTTTTCAGGCACATCAGGAGAAGATGTAAATACCGTCATGCCAATGCCGATTTGCGCCGGTAGATTGGGCATTGCCCTTACCACTTTGCTTGTCCCCATCTTTTCAGTGATGGTAGCAATGGTAACACCGGCCATAATGGATAAAACGACATGATCCGGTGTGATATAAGGCTTCAGTTGTTCGTAAAGCGATTTGGTGTCTTGAGGCTTAACGGCTAAAATGATCAATTTGATCTTTTTAATAAAATCACCAGGCTTACCGTGAATCTTGCCTAATTGAAAACGCGTTAATAAGTCAATCTTCAAAGGGTCTTTATCCAGAATATGAATATTTTCTTTCTTCAGCACCTTTGCATTCAAGAAACTTTGAGCGAAAGTCTTGCCCATGTTTCCTCCTCCGATGATTAATACGTCCATATATCAAAATTAGCGAGTAGTTTAATAATGATGATTGGATAATTGTTAATTTTTCAGGCTAAATTTAGGAACGTTAGATGAGCAACCTCAAAACTTATTTAGAATGACATTTAAAGATCATTTTTCCGGACATGCTGAGCAATATGTAAAATTTCGCCCAACTTATCCCGATGCATTATACAAAGGTATTTATGAACAAGTTAACGACTTTGATTTGGCTTGGGATTGTGGTACGGGAAATGGGCAGGTAGCAGTAGAGCTAGCCAAGCGGTTTGATAAAGTAGTCGCAACAGATGCCAGTCAACAGCAGATCGAAAGTGCTATTCCTGCTGAAAGAGTGGAGTATTTTGTCAGTAAAGCAGAACAGATTTTTCTGCCTGACAAGTCTGTTGATTTGTTAACCGTGGGCCAAGCATTGCATTGGTTTGATTTTGAGGCGTTTTTTAAGGAGGTGGAGAGAGTGATTAAACCTAATGGCGTGTTAGCATGCTGGACCTACAAATATCTGACGATCAATGAAACATTGGATGGTGTTCTGCTCAAGTTTTTTGAGCATATTGAAACTTATTGGCCGCCGGAAAGAGATCATGTGGCCGCCGAATATCAAACGATACCGTTTCCCAAGGAGTTTCAAAATGTACATTTCCCGGACATCTTTATCGAAAGAGCCATGACGGCAGCTGAAACCTTGAATTATCTGAGGACATGGTCGGCAGTGAAGAACTATAAATTAAAACACAATGGCGAAGACCCGTTATTATTGATAGAAGCGGAGTTTTTCAAAGTTTGGGGGATGGAGAGGGATAAGAGAATAGTTAAGCATCCATTGATTACAAAGATCTTTAAGTTTTAAAGGGCATTAATTTACCCATCGATCTTACAAAAAACATATTTACCTACCTTTTTCCGACCATTGGATAAAGCGGTTTTGATAGAAGGAATATTCCGATGATCAATGGTGCCATAGATCAATTCGTCCTTTTCGCTATTCAAATGATTGATCATCGCTCTTTGAAGGGCTTTGCCCAAACCTAAACCTTTAAATTCATCTAATAGAATTTCCTCAAAAACAACGTAGCCCTTAAAGTATTTGTAAATGTCTTTCCTGACTGCAATAAAACCGGCCCATTGATCGCGGAAGAACACTTCGATTATATTTTTTTCCAATAGAAATTTTTGTAGTTTTTCTTTGGTTTCGAATTGCACTAAGACTTCAGTGTCTTTAGCAGCCTTTACCAATTGTGCGAATGCTTTTTTGTAATTGTCAAAGAAGGAAAGATCTTTCGATATTTGAAAGGTAATGTGGTCAGTTGACCCTGAAAATGGTTTTTGCTTCAAATCGTTTAAAATTCCGGCAACATACCATTGATCAAATGTAAAATGAGCAGTTTCTTCTTTTATATGGTCGATGCCGTCAAAAAAACGAATGTGTTTGGGTTGGAACAATTGGTAAACAGAGCCTAACTGACGGGCAATGGCCATCCATTCATCTTCATGTTGCACAGAAAAATTCTTCGCCACTATTTCAACAAACGGTTTACTCATATCACAAGCCTTGAATCGTATGGAGGTAATGATGAATTTTTCGGGTCCAACGGGAATTATCTTATAAAGGTAGTCTTCTATAGTCGCCCCACTGATGTTACAAAAATCTCGATTTTTTGCGGCAAATGAGCGATCATCGATCCTTTTGAATTCAAGGGTGAGATCAGCTAGAATTTGTTGTTCAATAAAAGATTCGCTAAACCAATTTCTAATCCATGGCGAAACATTTTGCAGTTCTGCTTCAACACAACTTGATAAAATGACTTTGTGATTAATACTGCTCTTTTTTGTTGGGGAAATCCCTGCTCTTCACATCGGCAATATATTGCTCAACCGCTCCTTTTATATCAGAATAAAGGTCTAAATATCTTCGTAAGAAACGCGGATTAAACTCTTTATTGATGCCTAAAAGATCGTGCATCACTAATACTTGTCCGTCCACATGCATGCCGGCACCAATACCGATTACCGGAATGGATAAGGCTTCTGCTACTTGTTTCCCTAATGCAGCCGGTATTTTTTCCAAAACCAATGCAAAACAGCCTAAATCTTCTAACAACTTGGCATCATCTATCAATCGTTTGGCTTCTTCCTCTTCTTTGGCTCTTACGGTATACGTTCCGAATTTATAGATGGATTGAGGCGTCAAGCCAAGATGTCCCATTACGGGAATACCGGCGGTTAAAATTCTCTTTATGGAAGTCCTGACTTCCTTACCACCTTCTAATTTTACGGCATGTGCTTCGGCTTCTTTCATGATCCTGATGGCAGCACTCAAGGCCTTTTTAGAGTTGCCCTGATAAGATCCGAACGGAAGATCAACTACTACTAAACAGCGGTGGATGGCTCTAATGACTGATTGCGCATGATAGATCATTTGGTCTAAAGTGATGGGCAAGGTGGTTTCATGGCCTGCAATAACATTGGAAGCAGAATCGCCAACCAGAATGATGTCAATTCCCGCATCATCAATTATAGTTGCCATACTGTAGTCGTAAGCAGTCAACATGGAGATTCTTTCTCCGGCTGCTTTCATTTCCTGTAACGTATGTGTCGTTATTCGTTTAGCGTCTGACATGCGGTTAATTTTGCCGAAAGTTACGTAAAAAGTGTGTAAACCAAATAACGTTTGGCATCCTACAACAGGTTTTAGGAAACATTTGAGAAGAGATTCATTTGTTTCTGAAAGTCGCCATGAATGAAAATCCAAACAGAAATATCAAGCCATCACCGGTCTTAAAGACTTCATCCGTGATTAAAATAGCCGGATCTGCATAAGTGATATTACCTGTCGTTCGTACATTCCATTCATAACCGAATGCGATATTGGGTTCAAAAGAGAGCAGATCATTGGCAAATTTTACTCTGTAACCTGCGGATAAAGTAGGTTGCCATACTGTAATTTTTGATGTGCCTGAAATTAGCAAGGAGCCATCACCTTTAAAGTCTTTCCAATGCACTTTATTGATCCAAACATCACTTTTTACACCGACAAAAAATCCTTTTAAACCTTCATTTTCAAAATATCTACGATAGCCCAATGAACTTCCAAAACCACCACCTTTTTCAGCTTGATGCTTTCCCAAATCGCGGTGATTGAACCAATTGTAACCGGCACTCATGTTAAGGGCATTCGCATTGTAAAACAGCAATTCGGTACGTGCAGAAGATATAACGTCTGTTGGATAGCCTTGTATTTCCAAACCAAGGGAGGGTTGTAGTTTTGATTCTGGTTGAACACTTTGAGCATGAACAAAGCAATCAAAAGCAATCAAAAGCAATAGGATTAACATTGATCTCATTGATGTTTGTTTTGTTCGTTCTTTTTATATAACCATTCAACGATAAAACAAAGGGAAAGAATGCCTGCAAACACTATTATTCCCGTTAAATTTGATTTCCATTGCTGACTGATGAGTACCAAAGTAGCAATGATACATAAGGTAAAACCAATCAATGGAATTATTTTCTTTCCTCCGGTGGCCGATGATAATTTAAAGCCTACCAGATTAACGATACCAAAGATCAGCAGAAAACCAATACTGCCGGCAGTGGAGATGCTCTCCAGTTGAAGCGTATTCACCAAAACGAGGGTTGCAAGGGCCGTGATCATTAAACCAATGGGTTGATTCCAAACTTTAGCTAAAAAATGATGTGGTAACTCGTCATCCTGAGCAATTTCAAAGTTAACTCTACTACCGCCATATAAGGAAGCATTGATAGCTGAAAAGGTCGAGATCAATGCTGCAATTGTGATGATGGTAAAGCCGGTTTTGCCCAACATTGGTTTAGCTGCCTCTGCCAGAACATAATCTTCTGCCGAAGCAATTTTCTGAAACGGTAAGGAACCAACCGTGACTACGGCAATGATGATATAAAGTAAAATCACAAAGATCACGGAGATATAATAGGCTCTTGGAATATTCCTTTTAGGATTGGTGATATCCGGTGCGGCATTAGCAATCAGTTCAAATCCTTCATAGGCCACAAAAATCACCATTCCTCCGGCAAATAGTTTGATCGGATTTTCCCAATGGGTAATGGCGAGTTGCTCGATATTGGGACTGCCGAATAATCCATAAAAACCTACACCAACAAAACCCAGGAGAATTACCAGTTTGATCACAACTGCAAAGGATTCTATTTTACCAACCACTGCAATACTATAGTAATTAATAGCTGTTGCCAACAAGATGATGGCAGTTGAATATATATGAAAATTGATGTTTTTGTCCTGAACGATCATCCATAGATTTGGAGCATAAGAACCAAATGCAGAAGCGTATAAAGAAAGCATGATGATATAGCTAATCCATAAAAGATTATTGATGGCACCGCTAAATACAGTTCTGCCGAATCCTTGATTGATAAATTTAACTGTACCGCCTCTGTCGGGATAAGTACCGGAAAGTTTAACATAGCTGTAAGAGGTAATTAAGGCCAATAAGCCAGCTAGCAAAAATGCCATAGGTGTACCGCCATGTGCCAAGGAAACGGCTAATCCAAGGACGGCAAAAATTCCACCGCCAACCATTCCGCCAATGCCTATGGATATGGCTTCCTTAAGATTAATTTCGTTACGCATAAATTGGGTATGTTTTTACCAATTAAGTTAATCGGATTAGTTTTGGTTTCAGATAATCAGTCGTACGCCACCTAATTCTTCAATTCTGTACGGAAACTTATTACTAGGGGAACCGATGAACATAAAATTAATTGGGATGTTCCATTTTGCTGATAATTCCTGGATCAGTTCAGGCGAAAACTCACCTTTCAGCTTCACAAAATCAATATCTATTTTCGGATATTCCCTGTCTAAAAATCTGATTTCTTGCTCAAGATCTTTGGGTAACACATCACCTTCATCCAAAACAGTAACAATTTTAATTTTTTTGGTGTGTTCGTTTCTGGAAATGTAAAGCATGACT
>JAGQYH010000080.1 GCA_020436175.1 Bacteroidota bacterium | reverse complement strand
TCTTTCAGATGAAATTTCGTGTGGAGGAGTAAAGGATACCAATAGAATGAAAATGAGGGCGACTATAATTTTGGCTAAAGTAGCCTCCAGCAAAAATGCTGCTTTCTGCAAGGATCTTTGACTAATGACAAAGCATAGCCATCGAGCGGTCTTTAGGGTTTTTACCGGATACATTTTATAGGGTTTTTATGTATTTTGTGATGATCGCTCACCACATTTTAAACTAACAATGGAGTTCGTCCATTTATAGAATATTTAAACTTATACAAAAGTAGAGTTAAGCGCAATTTTTATATGGCGATTTTTTCTAATTAGGTAATTTGCCTAGCCGTTGGAAGTAGCTGTCAGAAGATGTAAACGTTTGTTTTATCAACTATTGTCAGTTAATTTTGTTGTTGCTATTGAGTATAAAATCATGAAAAATAAAAGCAAAAAACCGGATAGTGTAGTATTTGATGAAAAACAAGAGCAGTACAATGCCCATATTTTACCTTATGCTTCCAATGTTGGTGCGCCTTCTATTCAAATAGAAGATATTTCCAATTGGAAGAAGATCAGCGTGAATAAGATCAATCATCAATTTAAAGCCAAGTATCAAAAGATACAGGAAGAGTACCAACAAATGATGGAGCAATTCGAATACAACCAACTCATTTATCAAGCGAATTTTAATTTTGAACCGGTGATTGGAGAACATTATCACTTATATAGAAGAGATAACGGAGAAACTTTTCTGTCCATTATTGGACCAAACGAATGTAATTTTGATCATATCGGAAGCTTTCAATTAAATCTGGATAAGATGTGGGTGAAACTATAATCAGCTCGGTTTAACATTTCTTCCTTCACATAACCTTCTTTTTTTATTCACGCTTATTACATAAATATTTATATTTAAGCAGAAATCTAACCTTAAGCATTTAAGGCTAAAATCTTAAATATTTTATTGTATGTGGAAAACGCTACTCTCTTGCCTACTAGTATTTTCATTGGGCAATCTACACGCACATGAAGGTGAGTTGTTATCGATCAGAAATGTAAAAATTGATGCTCATTGTTCAGTAGTTCATTTTGAATTTGAACTGGAGAATGTCAATGAAATTCTGCTGCGTGATGTAAAACTGGATTTGATGTCTGGCAATACGGTTTTGGCCAGCAAACATTATAACGAGGCGCCTTTGGAAAGATTTTCGGAGGAATCTTTTGATTTGTCGGTAAATATTTTTCAGAATGTCGACCCTAAAACAATTCGAATTGTAGTGTCTGAAATTTTTGGTCTGCAAAAGGATTGGGGAGGTTGGCATGGTATTGATCCGTCTGTGATGAATTATAACGATGTAGGCGACTTTGAAATTTATGCTGATGCCCCATGGCGAATGAGCATTTATGATGACAATAATGAAAAGAGATCTATTCCGATTCATATGCTCTTGCATGACGGTAATCAAATTTGGTCATCTACGCTAAAACCTAACCTTGAGTTCGTAGATGTCTATATCAAAAAATCGACGGAAACTACTTTTGAAGCGCTTAACTTCAATCAACTTTCTGCAGAAGAGTTTGATGCCTTGTTTACCAGCCGATCTCCGGATGCAGATTCGGTCGGTATTCAATCCTTCGATGCCAGTATGGTGGAGCAAGATCCGAATCATACCCTAGCGTTCAAGGAAAGTTACAATGCTAACAAAGATTTTTATTATACCAATCTGAATAACCCCTATTGGTACTTCACATTAATGTTGCCGCCTACTTATCTGGATGATTTTTCAGACAATGATTTTTTAGATATCCATGTAAAATTTACGCTGAGAAATAATGTAGGAGACCCTTTTTACAGGAATAGTTTTTTAAGGGTTTTCAGAAATAAAGAAGACATTCCAACCTTACCCGGTTATTATCGTGGAGATACACACGTTCACACTGCTTTTTCACTAAGTATAATCGAATTTGGAAACCCGATTGCAGCCACCAAAGAAGCGGCAGAAGCCATTGGTATTGATTGGGTGATCGTAACCGACCACTCCGCCAGTTTTGATGAATGGAGAGGCAGAGGATTAGATAAAACTTGGCGTAGATTACAAACTGAGATCAATGATCTGAATGCAGAAGATCCTTCGGTGCCATTTATTTCGGGATTGGAAGTTTCCTTGAAGAACCGACAAGGTGAATTAGTACATTTCTTAGCTTATCCGGGATATGATACACCCACCAATATGCCATTTTTAGGTGACGGCGGCGGAGATATTGAGCAAACCAATACGACGGCAGTAAAAACATTGGAAAGACTGGATTCCATAGGCGGATTTGCGTATGCAGCACATCCTTTTGCCAACAAAGATGAAGTGCCTACAGGAGGGAACTGGAATGTCGGGGATGCCGGTTTTCCGCATGATGGGTTACAATTTGATGTCGGAGGCCAAGTGCTTTGTAATGCCGTTAACGAGCCTTCCGACGTTTTCAGCAATGATAACGATAAAGTGGTACAAGATCGACTCAAGGGAGGGCAGATTTGGGGAGATCGCTACAGTATGATCAATGAAACAGATCCTTATGATCCATATAATATTAAAGCCGAAGTAAATGCTCCTTTATTTGAGGCTGCTCCGGTGAATAACAGCTACTATCTGAACAGATACAGACAAGGAGAACAAGTGATCAATTTTGTGAATAAAAAAGGATTGATTGCCAAAAATCAAAATCCGGAGATCAAAAATTTTAAATTTTACTTTTCTGCGGGGACGGATGCTCACGGATCATTTAATTACTCTAATACTTCCGGTTTTAGTACCATTTTTGATGAAGACAATGTGGAGGTTAAAAATTTAGCATTCGGTAATATTTCTTGTGTGGCTTATTGTCCGAATGGAATGGGTGATGAAGGACAAGGCGCATTGAAGGCGATGTACGACGGTAACTTTTCTTTGTCTGACGGACCGATCTTAGTCAATGGTATCAGCTTGAATGGAGAAGATGTAGTGAATGAGCTGATGATGGGAATGGATACGGCCGTGACTGTTAGTGATATTGAAGATATGTTTGTGAATTTTCAATTTGCTACGACAGCGGAATTTGGAGAAGCACAGTACATAAAAGTATTTGTGGGCACAGAAGAAGGGGAATCTTCATTTTTGATCAATGATATCGAAGCATACAATGCTACCATCACCATGCCTTTATCCGATGTTTTGGAACAAGCCGGTTTAGCAGTAGATACCAATAAGTATATCTATATAAGAAGTGAATTACTGACTTTAGCCGAATACGGTGCTAATAGTCCGAGAATTTTAGAGCAAGAAAATTTTTATTCCTTTACCAATCCGGTTTGGATAAAATTGAATCAGGATGTGACCATTAATGTTACAGAACAACAACTGAAGGAATTCTTGATTTATCCTAATCCGGTCAGTAGTGTACTGTACATTTCCACGGATCTAAAAATAAAACAAGCCAATGTTTACGATGCTTCCGGGAAATTGGTGCTTCAAAAGCGACTTAGAAATAATGCTTTGGATGTATCTGAACTTTCGGCAGGCAATTATTCGCTGGAAGTATTAATTGATGATGTGCGTGTGGCAAAGCAGTTTATTGTAAAGTAATGTCTATTTGAATAATGTAAGACATCATTGAGAAGTTGATAACTGGCTTAATAATATGTTTGCATGTTACTGATGATTCCATAAGACTAAATCCTACAGTCTTTTACATAAGAACCTTTATTTTCCATATTTTAGGAGTTAGAAACTACAGAGATCAATGGAAGAGCACAAGAAGTTTATGAGAGAAGCCATCCGGTTGTCGATTGAGAATGTCACATCCGGGAAAGGAGGTCCATTTGGCGCCGTAATTGTTAAAAATGGAGAGATAATAGCCAGAGGCGCGAATGAGGTGACCAGTTCAAACGATCCGACTGCACATGCAGAAGTAGTGGCCATAAGAAATGCCTGTAAAAAACTGGGAACATTCCAATTAGACGATTGTATTATCTATACCAGTTGTGAACCCTGTCCGATGTGTTTAGGTGCCATTTATTGGGCGCGTCCCGCTCAAATTTATTATGCCAACACCAAAAAGGATGCGGCCCAAATCAACTTTGATGACGATTTTATTTATAGTGAAATAGACCTTTCTATTGACCAAAGAAAATTACCAACCACCCAATTGTTAAGGGATGAAGCTCAAGTGGCCTTTATGGAATGGATGGATAGTGAAATGAAAAAGGAGTATTGATGCGATCATTTATTTTGAACGATGAAAAGATAGACTGTCATCTGCCTTCAGGAACTTTATTGCTGGATTTTGTCCGATACCATAAAGCATTAAAAGGAACTAAGATAGGCTGTAGAGAAGGCGATTGCGGTGCCTGTACAGTTTTGATTGGCGATTTGGTCGATGGTCAAATGAAGTATCAAAATGTAACGTCTTGCTTAACGCCAATCGGAAATGTATACGGCAAACACGTAGTGAGTGTAGAAGGCTTGAACATGGAAGATCTTACGCCTGTTCAGCAATTTATGGTAGATGAAAGCGGTACGCAATGCGGTTTTTGTACGGTGGGTTTCGTGGTGTCTTTATCCGGTTATTGTTTGTCTAATTCAGCACCCAATTATAATGATGCAATTGCTTCCATTGATGGGAATATTTGCAGATGCACCGGTTACAAATCTATTGAAAGAGCTACTCGGAAAATTACGAATGCACTTCAAAATAAGGATACTGAACACACCGTAAATTGGTTAGTGGAGCATAAATTTATTCCCGACTATTTTTTAGATATACCTAAGCGAATAGAAGCTTTAAATCCCGTTGAGGAGAAAATCACCAAAGCTGTTTTAATCGGTGGAGGAACCGATTTATACGTTCAAAAGCATGATCAATTGGTGGACAAAGAAGTAGGTTTGGTAGCGCATCAAAATTCGTTGCGGTATATCACGGCTGAAAATGGTGTTTGTACCATCGGTGGTGGAACAACCGTAACCGATCTATTAGAATCGGAACTTTTTAATAGTTATTTCTCCAACTTATCTGACCATATAAAATTGGTTTCTTCATCGCCTATTAGAAATATTTCTACCATAGCGGGTAATTTTGTGAACGCTTCACCCATTGGCGACTTTACGGCGTTCTTTTTAGCCTTGAATGCCAAAATTACTTTATCCGAAAACGAAAACGAAAGAACCATTTTCTTGAAGGATTTTTACAAGGGCTACAAGGATTTAGACAAGTCAAAAGAGGAAATATTAACCTCAATTTCTTTTGTTATTCCTTCTTCCAACAGTCAATTTAATTTAGAGAAAATAAGCAAGCGAATTCACCTGGATATCGCCAGTGTCAATTCAGCTATTTCTATTGCTATAACAAATAACACGATTGAAACAATACATATTTCCGCAGGTGGCGTTGGTCCTATTCCCTCATATCTTCATCGAACCGTCGCTTTTCTGAAAGGCAAAACAATCACAGCCGAAAATATTAAACAGGCCAACAAGGTCTTGCAATCAGAGATTCAACCAATCAGTGATGTAAGAGGTACGGAAACCTATAAGCGATTGTTATTGCGACAATTGTTCTATGCACATTTCATAAAACTATTTCCTGATCAAATTTCCTTAAAAGCATTAATATGAAAAACATCGATGCCAAAGGACATGTGACAGGAAGATCTGTTTATGTAGATGATATTCCAACCCTACAAGGTACTGTTTATGGCTTGCCTTTTGGATCGCCTGTTGCCCATGGTAAAATAAAGGAGGTGGATTATTCCAAAGCATTGAACTTTCCGGGAGTGGTCAAAATTCTTACTTATCAGGATATTAAAGGAGAAAATCAGATCGGGGGTATTTTTCCGGATGAAGAATTATTCGCAGAAAAGGAAGTCCATTTCCAAGGCCAGCCAATTGCTTTGATTTTAGCAGAATCGGATCATATTGCCTATCAGGCAAGAAAATTAATTGAAATAGAAATTGAAGAACAAGAGCCGATAGTTGATCCGAGAATAGCACAACAAAAAGGTCAATTAATTTTTCCGCCTCGTACTTTTCAATTGGGCAAGATTGATGATGTTTGGCAAAAATGTGCTCATGTTTTTGAAGGAAGAGCGGATAGCAACGGCCAAGAACATCTATATATTGAAACACAGGGAGCCTATGCCATTCCATTGGAAAATGGCAATATCAAAATTTCATCCTCCACTCAGGGACCAACGGCTGTTCAACGAACGGCGGCGAGCGTTTTAGGTGTAGGAATGCATCGAATAGAAGTAGATGTGGTGCGATTGGGTGGCGGTTTTGGCGGCAAGGAAGATCAGGCAACACCTTGGGGCGTTATGGCGGCTTTAGGCGTACAGGTCATTAATCGGCCGGTAAAGTTGATCTTGAATAGAATGGATGATATGAAGATGACCGGTAAACGCCATCCATATAGTTCAGATTATAAAATTGGTTTATCAGAAGATCTGAAGATACTGGCTTATGAAGCTACATTTTATCAAAATGCCGGCGCCGCAGCCGATCTTTCTCCGGCAGTAATGGAGCGCACGCTGTTTCATGCCACTAACTCTTATTTTGTACCCAATGTTAAAGCTACGGCTTATAGCTGCAAAACCAATTTGCCACCCAATACTGCATTCCGCGGCTTTGGTGGTCCGCAAGGAATGTATGTGATGGAATCCGCCATCGCTCATGCAGCATCTGAATTGAATGTCCCCAAACACCGGATTCAAAAGAAGAATCTTTTAAAAGATGGAGATGAATTTCCATATGGACAAATTGCAGAAGACGTTGGTTTACATCAAATCTGGTCGGATGTTGACTCAAAATTTGATATTGAACAAGTACATAAACGGATAGAAAGGTTTAATGATGAACATCACGATGTGAAGAAAGGATATTCGTTGCAACCGGTTACTTTTGGTATTTCCTTCACCAAAACACCCATGAATCAAGCACGAGCTTTGGTTCATATTTACAGTGACGGAACAGTGGGCGTGAGTACAGGTGCCGTTGAAATGGGGCAAGGAGTAAACACTAAAATGTTACAAATAGCGGCACAAATGTTTTCGATTGATCCTGCCAAGGTAAAATTGGAGTCTACCAATACCACAAGAGTCGCCAACACTTCACCATCAGCCGCCAGTGCTACATCCGATCTAAATGGCAAAGCATTACAAAATGCTTGCAAAGAATTGATCAAAAGATTGAAAAGATCGGCGGCTCAACATTTTAAAGTAGAATTGGAGGATATTGCATTAAAAGACGGATGGGTGGTCCGCAGAGGTGTCGCTACTACCATGACATGGGAACAATTGGTGGATAAGGCATTTTTAGAGCGTGTATGTTTAACCGAAAACGGGCACTATGCGACACCGGTCATCAATTTTGATAAGTCTATTGAAAAAGGACATCCTTTTGCCTATCATGTTCATGGAGTGGCCTTAACGGAAGTCACGGTAGATTGTATCAGAGGCAGCTATGAATTTGATTCGGTTAAGATCGTGCATGATTTCGGTCAAACGATGAATCCCAGTGTTGATTATGGTCAAATTGAAGGAGGTTTGGTGCAGGGTATCGGTTGGATGACAATGGAAGAAGTAAGCTACGATCCTGATGGTCGATTGGCATCCAATACTTTGTCAACTTATAAAATACCCGATATATATTCGGTGCCAAAGGAGATCATTATTGAAGCGATGGAAACCGAGGGCTCCGAAATGGCTATTTTAAAATCTAAGGCCGTTGGAGAACCGCCGTTAATGTATGGATTAGGTGCCTATTTTGCCATTGATTATGCCGTGAAGGCTTTTAATCCCAATTTTAACTCCACTTTTGACGCCCCTTTTACCAATGAGAAAGTCTTAATGGCTTTATACAGCAATAAAGAATGACGGAATACCTGTTGTACAGCAAAAGATGTTGGATAGATGATCAGATCATTGAAGCCACCATTCATATTAAGGATGGCCTTATCGTTGAGATTTATAAAGGTCAAAAAATAGATCGTTTGTCGGATACTATCGATGTTAAGGATAAAACATCCTCCTCAATGTCTCCTGCAAGGGACGTTGAGGAATCCGAAATTTATTTTTACGATAATAACAATCTCATCATCATGCCCGGCATCATTGATGTACATGTTCATATCAACGAGCCGGGAAGAACCGATTGGGAAGGATTTGAAACCGCCACCAAAGCAGCGGCCTTAGGCGGTGTAACCACCTTAGTTGAAATGCCATTGAATACCAGTCCGGTAACCACTAATGTTGAAGCGTTTGAGATCAAAAAGAAAGCTGCAAGAAACAAGTTACATGTCAACTGTGGTTTTTACGGTGGAGTGATTCCCGGTAATACAGATGCTATTGAAGCTTTGATCAAAGCAGGTGTTTTTGGGATAAAGGGTTTTTTAATTCATTCCGGAATTGATGAGTTTCCGCATTCCAATAAACAACAACTGGAAGAGATATGTCCCATTTTGGCCAAATATGATGTTCCACTTTTGTTGCATTGCGAATTGGAAACAGATGAGGAATTGCCTCCAATTTCCGATCCTAAAAGTTATCAAGACTATCTACATTCCAGGCCGCCATCCTGGGAAATCAATGCCATTGAATTGGCTATATCCTTACAGAATAAATACAAATGCAAAGTTCATATTGTTCATTTATCGACAGCAGAGGCGTTAGACATCATTCACCAACAAAAGTTAAAGTCAAAAGGACTGACAGTCGAAACCTGTGCACATTATCTTTATTTCAATGCGGAGCAAATTCCGGACGCTTCACCTTTATACAAGTGTGCGCCGCCTATTAGAGATAAGGCCAACAATCAAAAATTATGGCAAGCGGTGAAGGACGGACAAATTGATTTTTTGGCTTCCGATCATTCCCCGGCACCTCCGGAAATCAAGTTATTGAACGAAGGTAATTTGTCAAAAGCCTGGGGCGGTATTGCCGGATTGCAATTTACGTTGGCAGCATTATGGGCCGCCAATGAAATACTCACACTGGAAGAATTTATTCCGTTACTCACTGCTCAACCGGCTAAATTTATTGGCTTGGACCAATCAAAAGGATCTATAAAAAAAGGGTATCACGCTGATCTTACGGTTTGGGATGATGAGGAATATTTCACAGTAACCCAAGAAATGGTAGCTCATCGGCACAAAGAAAGTCCGTATGTGGGCGAAAAGTTAAAAGGGAAAGTCGTTCATTGTATGGTTGATGGAAAGTTTGTGGTACAAAATGCTAAATTAGACCAATTAAATGCAGGAAAATTATTGCTAAAAAAATACGAAAATGACTAACAACCCATTGCTTTCCTTTGTTGATCTGGCTGCCGAGAAAATAGGCGGGAAGGTGGTCTATGCCACAGATGATTTTTTTGCGGAAAAAGAGAATTTGATCAAAGACGGTAGAGGCATCTTCATACCCGATAAATACACCGATCGAGGAAAATGGATGGATGGATGGGAATCCAGAAGAAAGCGAACGGAGGGGCACGACTTCTGCATAATTGCATTGGGAGCCGAAGGTATCATCAAAGGATTTGATATCGATACCAACCATTTTTTAGGAAATCATCCGCCGTTTGCTTCGGTGGAGGCGATCAATTTGAAAAGAAAAGTGGAAGATTGGGCTGAAACAGATCAGTTAGACTGGAAGGAGATTTTACCTAGATCGCCATTGAATCCGGGCAGTCAGCATTTTTTTGAGATTGATAATAAAGATGTTTTTACCCATGTGCGGTTACATATTTATCCGGATGGAGGAGTAGCCAGATGTAGAGTTTACGGTGAGGTTTTTAAAGACTGGTCAACTGTTTCGAATGATCAATCGATAGATTTGGCATTAATTACCAATGGTGCAAAAGCACTGGCATGCAATGATATCTTTTTCAGCTCCATGAATAATTTGATCATGCCTTTCAAAGGA
>JAGQYH010000007.1 GCA_020436175.1 Bacteroidota bacterium | reverse complement strand
ATACAACTCTTCTGCATCAAAATGGCCTTCCCATTGATAGATTTCCACAAGAATCATAAACCTCTCCGGTGTTTTACGCTGCTTATTCTGTTCTAAAAAACTAGTAAAAATTTGCTTTACTTCTTTAATGATCAGCTGGTCTGTAGTCGAATTCAAAGCCATTATGTAATTTCTGGTATAAAGTTATATAAATTGATCAGCGTTTGAAAATATCTTTATAGTACATCAACCTTAAAATAAATAAAAAAGTTGTTTTCAATGATAGATTTTATGAGGTGTTGAAATCTTCTTATCCCACTTCGTCAGCATCAACGTCTTCTTTATCCTCTTCCATTCTTTGGACACTGATGATACCGTTTAACTTTTTTAATCGTTTAATGATGGCTTCCAATTGATCATCACTTTTTACAAATAGTTTAAGATAACCGACCCAAACATTGTCTATGGTTTCAATGTTCATGCCTTTAATATTCACCCGGTAATCTTTTGAAATGATCGTGGTGATCTGACTGATCAACCCCATATCATCTGTACCTTTTAGTCTTAATTGAACCAAAAAGCTGCTGTCACCTTTTACTTTCCAGGAGGTTTTAATGATCCTGTATCCATATTGAGCAGAAGAGTTGATTACATTTTTACAATTACTTCGATGGATCTTTACTCCGCCACCTACTGTGATAAAACCGATGACATCATCTCCCGGAATGGGTTCGCAACATTTGGCAAATTCGTATGCAAAGTTGTCGCCATTTTCACCAAACTCAATAATATTGGTAGTTTCCTTTTTACTTTTTGGTTTGGATTCACGTAAATGATGAACTTCATCTTTCACTTCGGGAATAATGACTTCCTTCTTTGGTTTTGGCTGAACAAAATTGCCTCGTTCCAGCGGTATGTTCTTCAACTTTAGAAGATCGATCTTATCGATGGCAATGTTATAATAAAGATCCAAAGTAGTTTCCATATCGAAGTAAACCGTCAAAAACTGGACATTTTCGCCGTTAAAATTCGCTTTAATTGATTTTAATTTTCTGGCCAACAGTTCTTTACCATCATCCGCAATAATTTTACGTTCCTCCTTTAAGGCTTGTTTGATCTTAGACTTTGCCCTTGAGGTAACCACAAAACTTAACCAATCTTCGTTGGGTTTTTGCTTAGGCGAAGTCAGTATCTCTATTTGATCTGAATTGGATAATACATGACTTAGTGGAACCAACTTTCCGTTCACTTTGGCACCAACACATTTCGAGCCGACAGCCGTATGGATTAAAAAGGCAAAATCTAAAGCGGTACTGCCTTTAGGTATATTCTTCACATCTCCTTTGGGAGTAAAGACGTAAATTTCCTGAGCAAACAAGTTTGATCTGAAGTCTTGTAAAAAATCCAAAGGATTGGTTTCCGGGTTTTTTAAGACCTCACGCACTTCCACTAACCAACTTTCAAATGCTTTGTCAATATTACTGTCGGCACTTTTTCCTTCTTTGTATTTCCAGTGAGCTGCCAATCCTTTTTCTGCGACTGTTTCCATTCTCTCACTTCTGATCTGCACTTCCACCCATTTTCCGTTAGGTCCCATAACCGTGGTATGCAACGATTCATAACCGTTGGCTTTCGGGTTCGATACCCAGTCTCTTAGTCGGTTAGGATTGGGGGTATATTTGGAAGCAACAATAGAATAGGCGCGCCAAATATCATCTCTTTCTTTCTCAAATGGAGCGTCAAGAACGATACGGATGGCAAAAAGATCATAGACTTCCTCAAACTCTACATCCTTTTTTTTCATCTTATTGGCAATGGATGCAATGGATTTTGGACGGCCATACACACGTGCCTTTAAGTTCGCTTTTTGGAGTTCAACGCTTATCGGATCGCAAAATTCTTTGATAAATTTGTCCCTCTCTTTCTTTTTCTGATTTAATTTTTTGGCGATCTCCTTGTACTTTTTACTTTCCGTATATTTCATGGAAAGGTCCTCTAACTCGGTTTTAATGGCATATAAACCCAACCGATGAGCAAGCGGAGCATATAGGTAAAGTGTTTCAGAAGCCACTTTATGCTGTTTTCTTTCGATCATACTTTCCAATGTTCGCATATTGTGCAAACGGTCAGCAAGTTTGATAATGATGACGCGAATATCATCCCCCAGTGTAAAAATGATTTTTCGGAAACTTTCGGCTTGAAGAGAAGTGGACGAAGCCGTTAAACTGTCAATTTTCGTTAAGCCATCCACCATATTGGCAATGGTTTTGTCAAATTCCAATTCAATATCTTCCAGTGTCCACTCTGTATCTTCCACCACATCGTGCAATAAAGCACTAATAATGGAAACCGGACCGAGACCTATTTCTTCTGCCACAATTTGCGCTACCGCAATGGGATGATGAATATAAGGTTCACCCGATTTTCGGATCATGTCCTTGTGGGCATCCACTGCAATTTCAAAAGCTTTTCTGATATTTTTCTTATCAGCCGGCTTGACATTCTTATCTAAGGCTCTAAGTAATTTTTTATAGCCTTTCAGAATGTCTTTTTTCTGCTCAACAGTGTATTTATCAGAAATGATCATGAATATCTAAGTAAGTTGCTCCTTCAATTGCAATGTATGAAATTATTAAATCAAAAATTACTTCATTCAACTTCTATGTTAAAATTGCTTTAATGAACAAGAATGCTGTTACAGAATGATAAAATAGATTATTTTTGCGCCGCACTGTAAATCAAAGCGGGTGTGGTGAAATTGGTAGACCTGCCTACCGCAGGCAGGCACGCTAGTAAGACTAGCACTCAATAATGAGTTTTTGATAAGTTCTTATATTTATTTTTTGATTGCGGGTGTGGTGAAATTGGTAGACACGCTAGACTTAGGATCTAGTGCTTCACGGCATGGGGGTTCGAGTCCCTCCACCCGCACAGTTTGAAGGTTAGATGGTAATTATCTAACCTTTTTTTATTTCTACTCAAACGCTCATCTACTGTAGATTCTTGCGAGCCACAAAAATTATGGATATATTGATGATTGCTCAAGGACGGTAACGTTTAATCTATTCATGGAACTATAAGTTACGAATTAAATATTTTCGAATAGAAAGCAATTTTTTAAATGATTTTACGTCTAATAGGTATAACAAGAACAAAGATGAGAAACTACAGAGGAAGTATAACTTTTCAATTGAAACGGGTATTTGCATTGTTAATCATAGGTTTGCTAATGATAAAATGTGCGGATGATTCCGTCACCGATGATGATAGTGGAAAATATGGAGCCACACCATCTGAGTATATTTCATTTTTAGATGATAATGGTATAAACTATTATTTAGATCAGTTTGGAAATCCATATACGCAAGGAGAATTATTGTTGAGATTTGATAATGGTTTTGATCAGGCAAAATTAGATCAGGTGAAGCAGGAATTGGCAGATATTAATGAAATTTCGCCGGACAGTATCGTAGTTAAACAGTGTCCTTGCGGAACGCAAGACTTGGTGCTTTTAGAATTTGACGAGAAATTGGACGAGGCGACATTGGAACCCCGTTCGGCATCGATGGGGGATCAGGATGGTGATGATGATGGTTTGTCTGATGAAGTTAACGGAGATGTGACCACCAGTAATAACTATTATAATGTTCCTTTACCTCAAATTTTAAATGCAGGAGGTGAATTGCCTAATGGATTTGGTCCTCCGGATATCAGCATAGGTGAAGCATTCGCAGCTAATGGAACAGATGATAAGTTAAGAATTGCCATATTGGATTCGGGGTTGGATTTTGACCATCCCAGTTTACAGAATTACCATAACTTTTCAATTTGGAAAGGACCGGTGGACGGATGTTATAAGTTGGGGTACGATTTTGTAGGAGAAACAGATATTGCGATTGATAACTTGGGCCATGGAACACAAGTTGCCGGTGTAATATTGGATGCATTGGAACCTTATGATGTTCCTGTGGCGATTATGCCTTTGAAAATCTCCAATTGGAATGGATCGGTAGCTTTATTTGATATGTTTTGTGCCATGAGCTATGCCGTGCGAAATGGTGCGGATATCGTTAACATCAGTGCCGGCTGGTATGGTGCACCAAACTTTATAATATCAGAACTCATAGAGAAAAATCCGGATGTTTTATTTGTTTGTTCTGCCGGAAATGAAGGTTTGAATACCAATAGTGTCGAGAATCATCACTTCCCTTCAGGGTTTTCAATTTTTGACAATGTTATTTCTATTGCGGCATTGAATGAAGATTATAGCGATTTGGCGGATTACTCTAATTTTGGAGATGGAAATGTTACAATAGCCGCACCCGGAACAGCAATTACTACCATAACACCTTGTGATGGGCCACTTTGCCAATATCCAACGGTGGAGGTGAGTGGAACTTCATTCGCCGCACCTTATACTACTGCTGTGGCAGCTGCTGTAATCCATTGCGGAAACAAGGATGTAGAAGGCATTCGACAACATTTGCATAACTTAGGCACACCGAGTGGTGCACTAATAGGAAAAGTTACCACAGGTAAATACCATGATTTTGATGATTTGGACGAATTAGACAATTGTTTGGCAGATTAAGATTAATGATTTTCATTTTGGATAAAACCACTTGAATTGTAACGAATTGTAATCAAAACTAATCGCCATCATTATCTCCTACAAGTAAGAGCAACGATAACCAGCTAGCCATATCTGTTCTGTATGATGTAAGTACATCTTTGAGTGCCTGCTCAAGCAATTCAATATTTTGGTCGTTGGTTAATATGCCGGTTTCCATATTATCAATTTCATCTAGAATGACCTGAGCACTATCTAACTGATCTTTGATGGCATGAGCAACCATTGTTCCATCTTCCCATTGTGCATTTATAAAATTAAGATGATCGAAAAGTCCCGGAGAGGAGCCATTATAAAATACAGATGAAATAGCTGTTATAAGTTGGTCGAACGCTTCAGCCGTAAATTGGCTGTCCCACAAAAATAGGTTGTCATGATTTGGATCAACGGCATCCATATCAAAAGCATCATTGGCGAGTCTTATATAATTGATTGTTTCATCTATAACTGTTACAGATTGATTATATATTCTGTTTTCCGCACCGCTGACACCATTTTCTAATGCTTGGCTAAACTCGCTCTTATAGGTGTCTATCCATAAAGTTTGCATTGCCGAGCAGATAGTTTGTAGCTCTTG
Organism: Bacteroidota bacterium; assembly: GCA_020436175.1. GTDB lineage: Bacteria > Bacteroidota > Bacteroidia > Chitinophagales > JADIYW01 > JAGQYH01. Next base: position 20,400 of record JAGQYH010000007.1, on the reverse strand, counting down.
TACAGAGTATTTTAAATAGTTGATTCGTCTTACCGCATCTTCATCATTGGTAAACAGATCATAAATGCTTTGGTTATCCAATTGATCTTGAAATAGTAAATATTCTATTCCATATAAGCCTTTTTGATTGGCACCAAGCTGACTGATATAGGATTCATCTATGAGTTCAGAGCCACTGATGATTTGTGCAATATCAATGTTTTTGGCCGGCCATTGTGCCATGTTAGCCATGTATAGATTGGCTTTGATAGGGCCTATATCAAATAATCGAGCTGTTTGAAAAGCCAAAATGGTATTAAGAAATTGATTTTGAATAGTTTCCAAATCTATCAATGAACTTTGTTCGTTGAAAGCCACAACAAGATTTTTTAAATCATCAATATTTGTATTTAAATCATTGAAAGCATCGGTGATCATATCTGCATATCCATTGGCCATGGCTTGCTTATCAAAAAGGGTATCGCTGGAAATATCATCGCTGCATGACATAAAAAGGCTACCGTTCAGTATGGCGATTAACAAAAATATATGTGTCTTTAACTTGAGTGTCATTACAATGAGTTCAAAAATTGAATCAAATCTTTTCTTTCAGCTTCTGTTAGCGTTTTAAATTTCTCTTTGGAGGATTGCCCTTCACCTCCATGCCATAAAATAGCTTCTGTTAAATTTTGGGCTCTGCCATCATGTAAAAATCGGGTATGACCATTTACAGTCTCGATCAAACCAATTCCCCACAAAGGAGGTGTTCGCCATTCATTGCCATTGGCTTTGAATTCAGTAGCGCCATCCGCTAAATCATCGCCCATATCATGCAATAATAAATCGGTATAGGGTCGAATAACTTGACCGGAGAGGGCACTAATGGCATGATTGCCTGTTGTAAACTTCGGAGTATGGCATTTTACGCATCCGATTTCAAAAAACAAACGTTTACCGTTTAACACATTCGGATTGTCATGATCTCTTCTGGCAGGAACAGCCAATGTTTGTGTGTAGATCACTACGTCCATTAATCTATCGAATATAATTTCGGGCTGACCTCCATTTTCGGCATTTTGACAATCTGTTTGACTGTTGCTGCAATTTTGATCAGGGAAAATGTCACTGGTGATGCCTATGTCTCCAATAAACGCGGCTGCATTCTGATTGAGTTGATCGGCATTACCGGCTTTCCAACCAAAACGGCCTAATGCCATTTCTTGCTTAAAATTATCCCAAACAAAGTTAGCTTTTCCGCTGATCCCATCACCATCTGCATCTAATTCATCCGCACTAGCTAGTATGTCGGATTCAGGAATGGCTTCCAGTAAACCGCCGCCTATCATTTGAGGGGCTACTCTTGGTGAGAGAATAGGAGCGGTCAAGGCACCATATCCCAATTGACTGATTGAATAGGTTGGATGGTGCAGGGTGAAGTTCGTGCCATCACCAAAAGCATCTACAATTTCTTGATAGGTAATCTCCACATCACCTTCCGGAGTGATATTTAATATGGCCTGATCTTGCAATTGTCTGCCATAAATAGGATCCGGCAAAGGAGCACCGTTGGCAGTATTACCCAAACCATGTAAGCGCATTAAAAATCCGGTAGATTTTTCGCCAAAAAATTCCGGGGCTCTACCACGACCATCTTTAAAATGGCAACCCGAACAAGACCGTGCATTGAAAAACGGACCTAATCCATCTCTGGCAGTAGTAGATGCCGGGGCTGTTACCCAATTTTGATTGAACAATGAATTGCCGACGAAAAAACTATTTTCTTGTGCATCTGTCAGGCCACTTATGGCTTGCCCAAAAGCATCGCCCGACATTAAAAAAGTAGTGCCATTACCACCGGAGAATTCCTCTCCATCTTCCAAGTATTGAAGTAAAGGATCAACTGTTTCCTTTTCACAAGCTAAAAAAAGAATTGATCCAATAATGAGTAATATTGATTTTATGTTTTTCATGAAACTGTAAAAACCAACAACGAAACTATTCTATCGTTGTCGGTTTTAGTCAGAGTTTAAGTTATATTATTTTTAGTTATTCAGGCAATTCAGCACTTACGGTAAAACCTAATGCATTGGCCGCTTCTACCAGTTTGTCTCCCAAATCTTTTAAGTTGTTGGCAGCAGTTAATACCTGTGGTCGGTAACTGTCGTTAGATATGGCATGATCGAAAGGCACATGAATTAAGGCATTATCTGTTTTTATTTGATTCAATAGATTGAGAATTTCTGTATTGATGGATTCATTGGCTAAAGCCACCAAATCAGCTAAGCCAATTCCGGCAACAGTGCCATATCTACCATTATAAATGTTGTTTACACCTTGAGCGTTTAGAATGATGTCTCTGTGCGTATTATCGGAGAAGCAAGAGTGTTCATCTTCTTGATCTTTGTTGGTATAGGCCACAATCATTCTTTCCCCGGCCAATTCTCCTTTACTGAATATCGCTATAGATTGAATAATAGCTTTCACCAGATCATCAGCATCGCCAGCTAAAAAGGCAGCTCTATAGTTGTTTGTGTTAGTGGCATCCCATTCATCCACCACATATTGCAAGTGATCAATCAACAAACCGACTACAGCCTTCAGATAATTGCCTCTTTCAATTTCATTGGAAATGACTCCGCTTCCCTGCCCGTCAATAAAATCGGTATGACTTCTTTGTCCGGCCAATTCTGCTGAAGGGTCGGTGTTATCTTGTCCCCAAAGTAAAAACTCGATCGCGTGGTATCCTATACTGATGTTGGCTTCTCCGCCTTGTTCATTTAAGCTTTCCAGCGTAGCAGCATCAATGGTGGTTATGCCGTCATTGATAATTCCTGTGTTCTCAATATTTCCATTATTATCAATATAATCTACATACGCCTCATCCAATGGCCAGGCATTTAAAGCACCTTCGGGAGCTTCACCATATTCATCAATTGGACCACCGGCAAAACGGAAAGCTTCCGTCGTGCCATACGACTCTCTGGCTGTCAACCAAGCATCTTTCGCTGCTTGGTGTGTGGAAGAAGTCGGATCAGTAACAAAGGCATCAATAGCCGTTTTTAAAGCTTTAGCATCTTCTAAGGCATCATAATAATTGGCATGCGCCATGTTTGCATAGTTGGTTAAAAATGCTCCTGATTCGCCTAATGGAGAAATAGTTTCATCATCACAGGAGGAAAATGTAAAAATGATTGCAATTAACAAAAGGTGTAATTTATTCATAATAATATTGTTATTTAGATTGATTCTTAATAAGGTCAAACATAGGGTATAGTTGAACTATTTACAATGCCTAAGATTGGGTAAATTGATTAGTAAAATGAACCATTTGAATACTTAATTCTAGGTATGAGTTAGATTGGAATTATAATGGTTTGTAGGCTATTTTTTCTACTTCCATTAAAAACTTGGCTTCTTGTAGAAGGTCGCAAAAGTTGTTCACATCAACAAGACTTAAAGCCAAGTAAAGGCCTTCTGCTTGTGTATTAATGGTTATAATTTTTTGATCTCTTGCTTCTAATTCACCTAAGTTTTGCAATCTGGTATTGCTTATCAGATTATATATTTTCATAAAACTGGCATCATTCATAGTCATGATGAAATTTCCGAAATACACTTGTATCACATTGCATTTTAGGCATCGGGCAATTGATCCGTTATGATTTTTCACGTATTTATCGAATCTACACATAGGTTTAGACTAGTTTTTCCAAGAGGTTTTTCCATTCTGTTAACTCTTTTTGTCCTGGTTTACGATACCCGAAAAACTGAACCACCATTTCTTTGTTATGATCAAACAACTCAATACTGGTCACTATTCCCTCTGTAGTAGGTTTTTTAACAACCCATGCAGTATCTACCTCTTCCATGTTTAAATGCATATTAAAGTCTTTATCTAACACATTTAACCAATTCTCCATGACAACTATTTTCTTTACTACATCTTGATGAATTTGAATGTTACCGAGGTTAGATACAAAGATCATTATGGGTAATTGGGTTGAAGATGCTGTATTTAGTACCAATTCTATTTGGCTTTTGTTGATTTGGTGGGCAAACTCAGGCACTACAGCTTTTATTGCTTCTAATCTATTGGCTCTATGTTTTCTGAGCAAACCAAAAAAATCATGTGTGTCTTTTAGCTGGCTCCATTCCTTTTTTAGTTGTAATCGATTAAAGTTTTCATCATACTCATCTTCATTGTTTTTTAGTGCCACTGCTTGACATTTGTTTTGATCTTGTGCTGTATTATCTTTAACCAACTCGTCATAAACAGAAACATCGCTTTCGTCTTGTAGATAAATTTTAGTGATGGCATCTCCATATTTATCAAAAACTTGAATACTTTTCAAGGTTTTTCCTTTTGTTTGACTGGTTACAGCAAAACTTATTGCCCAACTGTGCAAAAATGCTCTAGTTTCAATTGGTCCAATTACGGTGGTGGCATGTGGACTTACAATTACTTTGTCGAAAATTCCTTTATGTTCCAAAACACACCCTTTGTTTCTAGTGAGTGACATAACCTTGCCCAATAAAGGCAATTTTTTTATAAATGATTTCCAATCTACTTCTAAACGAGTAACTGTTTCACCCACTTTGGTAGCCAGTAGTTGCGCTTCGCTTATTTGTAATTGATCGGCTACATTTCGAATCCTTGTTCTTGGATTTTTAGTTAGAATTTCATTCCATAATTTTTCAATTTCCTGAGGATCGTTTGCTGGTATTGCATTAGCTGTTTGTTTCATTTTTTAAATGTTTTTTGGTTCAATAAATTGATTAGTAGATTTTGGTAATAAATAAGGTTTACCATTTAGTTCATGTATGCTCATTGGAAAATTGTAGATGTTGCTAAGTAGTTTTTCATTGGCTACAATTTCAGGAGTGTCTTGAGTAATAACTTCTCCATTTTTTAAGAAGCAGATTTCATCACAATATTGGAGTAGAAGATTGATGTCGTGCAATACAATCAGCACACCAATATTTCTTTGCTTTACTTTATTTAGCATCCTTAGGATTTCATGTTGCAAAGCGATATCTAAACTTGAAATAGGTTCGTCTAAAAAAAGATAGCGGCAATTCTCCCCTAACCAAATTTGAGATAACACTCTTGCTAGTTGAATGCGTTGCTTTTCACCACCGGATAATGAATCATAATATTGATGTATAAAGTTATTGGCTTTTACTTCTTCAATTACTTGATTGATGATGCCTTGCTTCACTGTTTCTTCTTCGTTAAAAAACATTCTGCCAAGCTCAATGATGTCTTTAGCAATTACAGGAAAGGTTGCCTTAACTTCTTGTGGTAAGACCGCTCTTAGTCCGGCTAATTGGGTAATATTGAGTTGTTTTAAATCGGTTTGGTCGTATTTGACGGTTCCTCTATAATGTTCAAGTTGACCAATCAATACTTTAAGTAATGTACTTTTTCCTGCTCCATTGATGCCGGCTAAACCAACTATTTTCCCATTGGGTATGGATATGTTTACCTTATCCAGAAGGACTTTTCCTTTAATACTATATGATATGTTGGATGCTTCTATCAAAATACAAACTGATTTTTCACTTTCAATAAAAGCCATAAAAAGAAAGGTGTACTTACCAAAGCTGTAATTATTCCAATGGGAAGTTCCGCCGGAGCAACGATAACTCTGCCAATAGTATCGGCCACTAACAAGGCTAAACCACCTGTGATAATAGAACCCACTAAAACATTGCTATGATTGTTTCCAATTAAGATGCGTACTAAATGCGGAATCAATAAACCTACGAAACCAATTATGCCGGCCATTGCAACACTACAGCCTACTACTAAAGCACAAAGTACTATCAGCATTTTTTTTGTTTGATCAACATTAGCACCTAGTTGTTTGGCTACTTCTTCTCCTATATTCAAAGCGTCTAATACCTTATAGTAATACAACATTGAAATGGATGGCAATAGAACAAGTATCAAACTAATCAAAGTTTTTAACCAAGAAGCACCGGAAAGATTTCCAAGGGTCCAAAAGGTGAAATTTCTAATGGCATCATCGTCTGCAAAGTAAAGTGTAAGGCCAATTAGAGATGTGCATAGTGCATTGATGGCAATGCCGGCCAATAAAAGAAATGCGATATTAGATGCTCCATTTACTTTTGATAACTGATACACTAAGAAGGTAACCAAAAAGGCTCCAAAAAAGGATACAATTGGTAATATATAGATGGATAAAATTTCAGCGTTTGGTAACTTATCGCCCAATACAAAAAATAGTACAGCAAAAAGAGCTGCTCCACTTGATACACCAATGAGCCCGGGTTCAACCAAAGGGTTTCTCAAAAGGCCTTGCAACACTGCCCCCGAACAGGCCAAACCTCCGCCTATGATCAAAGCCATTAAAATTCTGGGTAATCTATAATTCCATAACACGATGGCTTGATTTGCGGTAAATTTATCAGATCCGTTCAAACCTATTTTGTTACCAATGATAGCTATTGTTTGAGTGGCGTTAATGTTCATAAAACCAATCATAGCTGCCGCTATTATAGCTGTTAAAACTATAATTAGCGACAAGCCTAGATATATAAGGCGTTTGTCTTTTGAAATTCTATGTAATGCCAGCAGTTCCAATTATCTTATTGATTTTGCCAGTTCTAAAGCTGCTTGACCAACACGCGGACCGAAACCTAACAGATAGTGTCCGTCCATAGCCACTACTTTTCTGTTTTTGGCGGCATTGGTTTCTGCAATTCCGGGTAGGGCAAGTACACCTTCTACACCATTTAAACTGTTCAGTCCGGTATCAAAAACTAGTATTACATCAGGATTGGCTTCTATTGCGGCTTCAGGAGATAGTGGTTTGAAATCGTTGAAACTATTGGCGGCGTTGGTGCCACCGGCTAGCTGTATCATATGGTCAGCAGTGGTTGCTTTACCTCCAACCATCAGCATATCACTTCCTCTAGCATACAAGAAAAGAACTTTTGGTTTTTCCTCTTTATCCTTCAAATAATCGTCTAACAGTTTTAGATCATTGTCTAGATTATTTAATAGTTGGGTGGCTTCTGCTTCTTTATGGAATACTTTGCCAATAGACGTTATAATTGATTTTGTGCCTTCTATTGACGTAGGTGATTCCAATAGCTCTAGTTCTAAATCGGAGTTTTTTAATTGCTGAAACAGTCCTGTTCCTGCCGGATCATTTATGGACACTACATGATCCGGGTTGAAATTGAGTAAACCTTCTAGTGAAATATTGCTGAGGTGCCCCAACTTAGGTATGTTATTTACACCGTTTGGATAAGTACTGGTAACATCTACTGCTTGAATATTGGCTCCCAGATCAAGTGCAAAAAGCGTTTCGGTTATGGCACCTCCAATGCTTATAATCTTTGTTTCCGTTGGTGCTTGAGTGTTGTTTGATGTATTGTTGTTACAAGCACAGGCTAGAAAGATTATCAAGGATAGATAAAGTGAAATTTTCGTAGTATTCATATGTATTTTTTTTATTAAAGATTATACAGGAGCAAAACAATCTTAATCCCGCGGAATGATCTTGATTGTTTTGTCCTGCTTCATCAGTAGAGTTATTTTAAACTGGTTGAACCATCAGTTTGTACGGCATATCTGATGGTATAATATCTGGAAGGTTCTACCGGTGGAGAAACCGTATATTGAGAAAGATCAGGGTTGCCTTGGTAGTAACTTAAAATTTCCATTTTTGCATAGTTTCCGTTGGCTATCTTTAGCATTATTACAACTCCTGCAATTGGTTCAATTTTATGTGTTGGAGGTCCTACGTAAGAGTACCATCCATTTCCAGAACCGGTAGGAATAGCTAAACCTGTTCCGCTTTCATCGTCTGTTACATAGCCTGTTGTTGGAGCGGTTTCCAGTTCAGTGAACAAAGTAGCACTCAAAACTTGTGCAGTAACCGTTCCATTACCTGAACTTCCACCATTTAAGAAAATAGAAGTGCCTGCAAAAGCTATATCCCAATTAGTTGCACTAATATCAGCGCTATCTATGATTTGCCCTGTAGCTAAACTGAAATAAGTTTTTGTTTCATTCATGTTTACATCTGCCGGAATATCGTTAGCCGTTTTTACAGTAACCAAAGGAGGTGCAGTTGTGGTATCTACACAAGTTCCGTTTTGACATTCTTCACCGGCATTACAAACAACTGTATCGCAAGGATCCGGAAGTTGTTCTTCCTCATCGCATGATGCAGCAAAAAGTAAAGCTGAAAAAAGAATAATTGATAATTTAAATAGTTTCATTGTTGTTTTGTTTTAGTTTGTTAATAAGATTGTTGTTGAGTTGAAATGAAATGCCCATAGTATAAATTCGGCCGGGCATGCTTGGCAGAAATTCATTTGTGGCGTTGGTAATGTTATCTATTGAAAAGAGAATATTTATGAATTCAAATAGTTCCTTTTGTAGAGTAATATCTAAATTGTAGTAGCCTTTGGCGTATTCTCTTTCATCGTCTAAATAGCCACTGTTGTTGATGTCGCCAAAACCAAATTTTCCTCGGTATAAGTTTCTTACTGATATTGAGAAATCGTACTTTTCGTTGGTGTATATAATTTTTAAGTTGGCAGTGTGTTTTGATTTGTTGTACAATCCACCATATTCAGAAAGATTATATTTTCTTTGAATATTATCTGTGCCTCTGCCTATGATTTCTCCATTTTTGTATTTTTTGACAGCATCAAGATCTTTAGTATCTAAAAATTGATATCCCGCAGTTATTTGAAATCCTTCAATTGGAGTAATTTTGATATTGGTTTCAATACCTTGTGTAATCACTTTGTTAATGTTGAAATAAGTAAACACATTTTGGCCATTGGTCTTTCTGGCTACCGCGGATGTTTCTATTAAATTGTTGATTTGATTTCTAAACCAATTGCCTTCTACCATGAATTTTGAATTAGGTTCAATGGCAAATCCACCATTAAATGCCCACGAGACTTCATTCTTTAGTATAGCAATGGATTCTGGATCTATTAAGTAACTGGCAATTAGGCCTTGCTCTTCTAATTGAGATAGTGACTCTTTTACTAAGTAATTACCAAAAACACTATAGCCCACAATCGGATTGGTAAAATTTAACACCAATTGCCTGAAATCAGGGGCTTTATAACCGCTACCAATAGAAGCTTTAAAGCTTAACCACTTCAACGGCATATATTTTATAGAGGTTTTAGGGCTGAATTGTTCCTTGTAGATAGAATGTCCATCAAATCTGAAGCCGGTTGAAAGAAATAATCTGTCTTGAAATGTCCAATCAAGTTGGCTAAAAAAATAGCCTCTTACAAATGCATCTTCATCATTGTATCTTGATGAAAACACATTTTCATAGTCTAACCCAGCGCCACTAATGATTTGAATATTTCTTTTTAATTCCAGATCAAACTGGCCATAAGTACTGTTTAGAATTTGTTTAAAACTTTCATAGCTATAGTCTGAATTGTCTTCAACAAGCCGAATTTCTGATACATTATCATATAAGGTAAATCTGTTTGTAATTTGTATTTGATGACCTTTTTTAGACCAATATTTGTAAGTGGCTTTGGCACTTGTATTAAAAACTTGCTCAGTATATGTGCCGGTTTTATAATCTGAATCAATCAAAATAGATTCTTGATTCAATTGTGTTTCATTAAAAACATCACTGCTTAAACTCAATTTACTTCTTTCCTTTATTAAGAATCCCATATTTATTCTAGCGCTGTAATTCTTAAATTTTGGAGAAGTTAATGCAATACTTTCCGGCTGAAGATCATATCCGGAACTACTTAATCTGTTAAAAGATGATTGTACGCTAAGTTTGTTATTCTTATAGCCTCCGGCTAAGTTTAAATCATGTGTATTGTAAGAACGAAATTTATAACCTGTCTCAGCGTTCCAACCATTAATCGGTTCTGAAGTAATAATATTTATGACGCCGGCTAATGCATCACTTCCATAAAGAGAAGAAACAGGCCCTTTTATAATTTCTATTTTATCAATATTGTTGACAGAAATTCTTCTTAAATCTAAGGTGCCTGCATTTCGACCAATAATTGGTTCTCCATCAACAAGGATTTCAATATAATCTGCGGATAAACCCTGCATTTGCAATCCGGTTCCATGGTCTTCTACTATTTGTAGACCAGTTTGTTCTTCTAGAATTTCGTTCAGTCTTATTACACCCGAACTTTGAATGTCTTCCTGATTAACTACAATAACAGGTACACTTATTGATTGGTTGGTCTTGGAACTTCTGGAAGCAGTGACAATAACATCTCTGAGGGCAATACTTTCAGGTTTTAAAAAAAATATCAAACTGGTGTCTTTAATTACATCAATTGACAAAGTATCAGGTACATAGCCAATATAACTTATGATAATTTTTTGTTTTCCTTTTTTTGTGTGTACAGTAAATTCACCTTTTGTATTGGTTGTTGTTAATATGGATGCATCAATGAGATGAATTTTAGCAAAGGCTAAGCTACTTTTGTTTTCCCCATATACACTGCCGGAGATAGTAACCTCATTAGCATTGGTAAAAACAATAGCTAAGAGAAAAATTGATAATATGTATAGTTTTAGATGCAAACCTTATTTAGAATGATTCTTAATAAGGACAAACATACTTAGTTGAATATGATGATACAATTCCTAATGTTGGTTAATTAACTAGTAATAATTTGTATTTTTTATCTACTTAATATTTAGGGTTATTTATAACAAACAGTAAAATTTAAATCAAAAAAATTGAGGTTCAGGATCAACTAGATAAGGTTTAATCTATTTTCTTTTGTACTTTTCCGAGTAAGAAAACGCAACTTTTATGTCATTAAAATCAATCACTTATTGTTTGGTCTTGTTCCTTTTAATAGCTTGTAAAGATGATGCGGTGGAAGAATTATCTTGTGATCAGGTGTTATTCGGAGTTCCCAATATCAATACCGGATTGAGTCCGGAAGTTTGTAAACAAATTTGTGATTGTAAAGGATATGAGCCGAGAGTTTTTTCAGAAGGTGAAATAGCAAGCTTAAAACAATGGGAATTAACCATTCCATTTCCTGAGTTAACAACAGATCCTTACAAAAGTGATTTACCGGAAGTAGCCAGTGGCGTATGTGCGGTTATAATTGACAACGTGGATGAAAAAAAATATCATTTGCAGAGTTTTCCCAACGAAGCTGCCGCAACTGCGGCAGGAGCCATCCTAACACACGATGGACCTTGTAATTTATGTTCCACCTTGCAAGATCTCTCCGTCTATCTCGAATTCAGGGATTTGGGTACCATTGTAAGAAATTGTAGTTTTCAAAATTTGTTGAGTCCAATCGGACAACTGGTGGATTGCCTGGAAGGCATTGGCTTTTCTACTCCTTGTGCACAGATCTGGGCATACAATGCTAAGAATACACAGCAAAAGTGTTGGGAACCCTGTATTGAAGCTATTTTAAGCGAGGTTTTGTTCAATGTAATTATTCCTTACAACAATGAAGATGGCAGTTTAAGCCCATGTATAGAATGTGATGAATTGATCAGCGGACCAATCTTCAAAGCATATGCCGGAAGGACACGAAGGAACTCCGGTATTCCCAGTGGTATATGTCGTTTTTGCGACGGTGTAGTCCCGATTGCTCATGACTATCCATTCTAAAAATCGTTGGATGAATTATCATTTGTTATTTAGCACTCCGTAACTTGTCTGTAATATTGTTAAATGAAATGAGCCATACGAATAAATATTCATACCAATCTTACATGAATATTTTTTGTTGGCGAATACCATCTGACCATTAAAAGACAAAAAAATTACAGATGAAAGCATTAGTATTTGATCAATATGGGAAAGCAGGAGATGTTTTACAGTTAAAAGACATCCCTGAACCGGAGCCGCAAGACGGAGAGGTGAAAGTGAAAATGTTATATAGTCCTGTTAACCCCTCAGATATTTTTAACACCATTGAAGGAACCTATAAAGACGCTTACCGTAAAGCTATTTGGAATTTCAACAAAGCTGAGGATGAAGTAGCAGCTGATCCATTCGACATCAAGCAAATTCCAACATTGCCTCATATTCCTGGATTGGAAGGAGTCGGTCTGGTTACCAAAGCGGGAAAGGGATTAAGAGGAAAATTTTTGGTAGGGAAACGTGTGATCGTCATCGGTGCTGATAAGGGAAACTGGCAAACATACAATGTGGTAGATGCCAAACAAGCCATTCCGATCAGTTCAAAATTATCGGATGAGGAGGCAGCTACCTTTTTTGTGAATCCCGTAACGGCCTATATTATGGTCAAAAAAATGCTGAAGTGTAAAAAGGACAGTTATCTATTGCAATCTGCTGCCAATTCTGAAGTAGGGAAAATGGTCATAAAAATGGGAAAGCACTATGGCTTCAAGACTATCAATCTCATTAGAAATGCCGAGCAAGCACAACATCTAATAAGCCTTGGCGCCCATCATGTAATCAATATAACCACGGAATCTGTGAAGCAAAGGGTGTTTGAAATTACCAATGGCAAGGGAGTTGAATATGCGATCGATCCCATAGGAGGTCAATTGGGTTCGGGAATGATTCAATGCCTCGGTTTAAACGGACACATGGTCGTATATGGTACGTTATCCAACCAGCCATTACAGTTTGCTTCCAGAGACCTGATGACACCCATCACCAAATTGGAAGGCTTTTTTCTCGCCAATTGGATGGCCAATCAAAATTTGTTACAAAAATTAGCCATCATTAAACAAGTTGAAAAGCTAATTGTAAAGGGAATACTAAGGTCTGAAATAGGAAACATTTATCCTTTGGAAGATTACCGGGAAGCACTTAAAGAAGTAGCCAATGCAGGCAATAAAGGCAAAGTCTTGCTCAAAATTGGCGATTAGCGATTTCTTCTATTTTTAAAGGGCTCTATTTAACCATTACTTTATAATCTGCCCGTTTTGATTTCGTATTTTTGCACTCCTTTTCAGAAAAGAAATTGGAAAAGGAAGTCAAATTATAAGATATGAATATCACAAAAGAACAAATTGATAGCCAGAATGCTGTTTTAAAAGTAGAAGTGGCCAAAGAAGATTACTTGCCAAAAGTAGAAGAAGCTTTAAAGAAAGCAAGGAAGAATGTGAATATGAAAGGATTTAGACAAGGTATGGTTCCATTGTCTTTAGTGAAAAAAATGCACGGCAATGCACTGTTGTACGATGAAGTCAATAAGTTAGTAACCGAGCAGATCAATAATCACATCAAAGAAGAAAAATTAGATGTGTTGGGACAACCGCTGCCTAAGGCTGATAATAATGTTCTATTGGATATCAATCATCCTGAAGATGTTACATTAGAATTTGAATTGGGTTTAGCACCTGAATTTGATCTGTCTATTTTAAATAAGAAAACCACTTTCAATAATTATAAGATCAAAGTGGATGATAAGTTAGTGGACGAAGAGATTGAAGGACTAAGACTTCGACATGGTGTTCAAAAATTCGTGGAGGATTCTGCCGTGGAAGAAGGCGATATTTTGCACTGCGATGTGATTGAATTAGAAAATGGCGCACCGAAAGAAAATGGTGTAAAAAATTCTACACCAATCGGATTGAATATTTTCAAAGAAGAAGAACAGAAGAAATTTTACGGTTTAAGAATCGGTGATTATATCGACATCAATTTGTTTGAAGCATCTGACAAAGACAGAGATTCTTTATTGAAATTCGTTTTAGATATTAAGGAAGGAGAGGAGCCGGAAGGTTTAAGTAACGATTTCAGATTGATGATCACTAAGATCGGCAGAATGGAAAAAGCTGATTTGAACGAAGCATTATTTGACAAGTTGTATGGAGAAGGTGTGGTGAAATCGGAAGAAGAGTTGAGAGCTAAACTAGTAGAAGAGATTGACACTTATTTCTCAAGAGAGGCCGAAGTGAAGACCAAAAATGACATTATTGAATATCTGTTGGAGGAGATCAAAATGGAATTTCCATCTAAATTTTTGAAGAGATGGATCAAGGCAACCAACGAGAAGCCAATTACTGATGAGCAAATCGAAAACGATTACGATAACTTTGAAAAAGGATTAAAATGGTCGTTGATCACCAACAAATTGGGAGAAGATAATGACATAAAGGCTGAAAAGGAAGAGATAGAAGCCATGTCAATGGAACAGTTGAAAAGACAGTTGGAACAATACAATCCGGGTGGAAATCCTATAAGTGATGCGGACTTGAAAACCTTTAATGCCAGTATGATGGCCAGAGAGGACCATGTCAAAAAGACATACGATGCTGTGATGGAACAAAAGTTGTTTACCTTCATCAAGGATGCGGTAACCATTAAAGACAAAGAAGTTACTTTAGATGAGTTTCGCGATTTAAACACTAAAAAATAATCATTTATGGATCACAACGAATTTAGAAAATACGCCGTTAAGCATAAAGGCATGTCTAGCCTTCATTTAGATCACTACATGGGACAATCTATCGTAGGCTTAACACCAAATGTTATTGAAGAAAGACAGTTAAATGCTACGGCAATTGATGTGTTTTCGAGATTAATGATGGACAGGATCATCTTCTTAGGTACCGCTATTGATGATTATGTAGCCAATGTGATCACCGCACAAATGCTTTTCTTACAATCCGCCGACCCGTCCAGAGATATTCAGATTTATGTGAACAGTCCGGGTGGAAGTGTTTATGCCGGTTTAGGTATTTACGACACTATGAATTACGTTACTTGCGATGTAGCCACGCTTTGTACCGGTATGGCCGCCTCTATGGGTGCGGTATTGTTAGGTGCCGGAGAAAAAGGAAAAAGAAGCGCATTAAAGCATAGTAGAATTATGATCCACCAACCTTCCGGTGGAGCTCAAGGACAGGATAGTGATATTCAAATTGTGGCCAAAGAGATTGGCAAGTTGAAAAAAGAATTGTATGAGATCCTAAGCGAATGCACCGGTCAGCCATTCGAGAAAATTGAAGCTGATAGTGACAGAGATTACTACATGCGTTCTGATGAGGCCAAAGAATACGGTATCATTGACGAAGTGTTGATCAGAAAGAAAGAAGATTAATATCTCCTTTTAATTTTCTATTGTTGCTTTTGCCTTTGCTGGTTCATTTATATATCTTGCCGAGCTAGTGTAATGCAACCTTTTGTACTTTATTTCGGTATAGAAGGTACAATGGAATTTTAATTCGTACTTTTAGAAAGTCTTAAATTTAAAGAATGGCAAAAAAAGCAGGCCAACAATGTTCTTTCTGTGGCAAATCGAAAGATGAAGTCATCATATTGATCGCCGGTATAGAAGGTTATATTTGCGAAGGATGTGTGGGACAGGCGCAACATATCATTAACGAAGAGCTCAATCAACAGAAGAAGGAATTTTCTTTCAATCTTCCTAAAATGTTGAAGCCCAAAGCCATCAAAGAGCATTTGGATCAGTATGTGATCGGGCAGGAAGAGGCAAAAAAGGTGATTTCTGTTGCGGTTTACAATCACTATAAGCGATTAAATCAAAAGAAAGAAGAAGATATTGAGATTGAAAAATCCAATATTGTTTTGGTAGGCTACACCGGAACAGGGAAAACACTTTTGGCGAGAACCATTGCCAAGTTCTTAAATGTTCCATTTACCATTGTTGACGCTACTGTTTTCACAGAGGCCGGTTATGTAGGTGAAGATGTGGAGAGTATCTTATCCAGATTATTGCAGGTTTGTAATTATGATGTTGCCGCTGCGGAAAAAGGAATTGTTTACATTGATGAGATCGATAAAGTGGCCAGAAAAAGCGACAATCCATCCATTACAAGAGATGTTTCAGGTGAAGGCGTTCAACAATCCATGCTGAAATTATTGGAGGGAACCGAAGTATATGTTCCTCCTCAAGGCGGTAGAAAACATCCCGAGCAAAAAATGATCAAAATAGATACCAGCAATATCTTATTCATTTGTGGCGGTGCTTTTGATGGTATGGAGAAAGTCATTCAAAGAAGAATCAAACCGAATGTTGTTGGCTTCAAGGCAGAACAAAAGGTACAGCACAAGGACGATAACTTGCTACAATATATTTCTCATCACGATCTTAAATCATTTGGATTAATACCTGAATTGATTGGTAGATTACCGGTATTATCTTATCTCAATCCGCTAGACAAAGAAGCGTTGAAGGCGATTTTAACAGAGCCCAAGAATGCATTGGTTAAACAGTATAAGAAATTGTTCGAGTTTGAAGACATTGAGTTGAAAATAGATGATGCTGCATTAGATTTTATTGTAGATAAGGCATTGGAATATAAATTGGGAGCAAGAGGGTTGCGATCTATTTTGGAAGCCATCGTTACAGATGCGATGTTTGAATTACCATCGGAGAAGGATGTTAAAGTTTTTGAAGTAACGGAGGAGTACGCCATAGAAAAATTGGCAAATTCCAAAATATCGAAACTAAAAGTAGCATGACCTTGTTATTGAGTTGTAATAATTATTTTAGTAACTACATAAATTAAATAAAGAAATGGCTTTTACATTACCTGCATTACCATATGCAACCGACGCATTAGAACCACATATTGATACCAAAACAATGGAAATCCATCATGGCAAACACCATCAAGGATATACCAATAATTTAAACGCTGCCATTGAAGGAACCGATTTAGATGGCAAATCAATTGAAGATATTTTAACCAATTTGGATTTAAACAACGCAGCAGTTAGAAATAACGGCGGTGGATTTTATAACCATTCCCTTTTTTGGGAAGTCATGTCGCCTAATGGTGGAGGACAACCAAGCGGAGCTTTGGCAGATGCCATTAATGAATCATTTGGCTCTTTTGATGAGTTTAAGGCTGCTTTTTCAAAAGCTGCAGCTACCAGATTTGGTTCAGGTTGGGCATTCTTATGCGTTCAAAAAGGTGGAAAATTAGAAATTTGCTCTTTACCGAATCAAGATAACCCTTTAATGCCGGGTCAAGGCTGTGGAGGTTATCCGATTCTAGGTTTAGATGTTTGGGAGCATGCTTACTATTTGAATTATCAAAATAGACGACCGGATTATATCGCTGCTTTTTTCAATGTAATTAATTGGGATAAGGTAGCGTCAAATTATGCTGCTGCTAAGTAGTAAGAAGCTATTTAGCAATTTTTAGAAAGGGCTGTTGGAGATGTTCCAATAGCTCTTTTTTATTGTACTTACGTTGAATTTGCTCCAGCAGGTTGACTGTTTTCTGAATACAAGGTTCTTGTGTAATCTGGTGATGACTGCAATCTATATGATGCAGGTAAATATGCCCCTTTACAAATTTAGACCACCCCAAATTGGGCTGCTGAAAATTGTCTTGTATAGTTTTGATTAGAGTCAAGTCATCATAATAATCCACTATGTAATAGTTTTTCCTGGCTTTTCTGTATTGCTGCATCCTCCAGTAATAAAAATGTTTTTTTGTCATTTTTATCCCGGTAACTTGATAAAGGGCCAGGATCAATTTTTTAGAATACCGCTTGTATATTTTAGCGAGCAAGCTATCATTCCAACGTATTTGCCGGTTGTGATACTCCAAGTTGCTTTTTAACCGAGGACATTTGCTGTCCAATAAAACCAAATGAAAATTTCTACCTATGACTTGCAATTGTTGTGCCATTTCATACGCAATTACGCCACCAATGGAAAATCCGGAAAGCAAAAATGTCCCTTTTGGATACACTTGATTGAGTTTTTCAACGTATATTGAACCAATATCCTGAATTGAAGTATATGGAAACTTCCGCTCTTCAATGCCCATGTGTTTAAAAATGTAAAATGGTATGGACGGATCTAAGTATTTGGGAATTAGATAGTTCGCTTCATCACCATGTACCATTACAATTGGTATTTGGTTAGTGTCCCCTTGCTGTTTTATTTCGAATCGAACCTTCATAAGACTAAGACTTAGGGGTCTTTATTCTATGAAAGAATTGATATCCTACTCAATGTACGAATAATTTAGTTCGAAATCAACTGTGTTGTGCTCTAAATTAAAGGGTATCAGCTTTTCGGTAACTTAAAGACTGCCCGCGTATCGGAGATCTTGCTTTGAATAGTGTTCGAGATATTGAAATTTCAGCTTCATGATCTGACGAATGTGCAGATAATCGTGCGCCAGCCAATTGGCCAAAAATTGTTTAGCGGAAAGAGAACCAATCACCGGGTGCACACAAGTATTATTCCAATGGGCATTTTACAAATTATACAGCCATTGTATGGAATGATTTCTTTCTTCGAGCAATTTTTGTACAACTGTAGAATAGTTCTGCTCCATATATTTTTTGGAATTTACCCAACCTACCGGATCAATAGGAGGCATTTTTAGTTGAGGATTTTCCAAAGTATGCTGCACTCGACTTCTGAAATCGAAAATTTCTTCATCCAGCAAATGGCAGGCTATCTCCAATAGACACCATTTCGATGTTTCGGGTTTCCAATACACATCAAATGAGGGGTCAATAGTTAATATTTGAGTGAATACATTTTGGTGAATTTCCAGTTGTCGAATGATAAACGGAATGTTTGGATCAGCCATGGTGCAATTTTACAGTTATCTAAAGTAGTTAAACTCGAGTGATTTCTCCCATTACTCAGCAAGGCTAAAGGAATAAGTGTAAAATTGAATTCGATTGTATATCTTTAATTAGTACAACACCAGTTGAAAGCGGATGCTTTCAAAACCAATGCTAATGAGGAAATTTTTACTGCTTGTCCTATTCCTAACCCCTTTCATTTTTTTGCAAGCCCAATCGGGTTATGGTGAGCGTTTGGTTACTCCCGTTAATATGGCATTGGGAATTAATGGGCAAGGCGTTAAGGAAAAGGTGATTTATTTTGAGGTGCCGTTTAAAGAAAGAGAAATATTCACCACACTTGCCTTTAAGTTTTTCGATATTCAGTCGGAAGCTATTGCACTCGAGATTTCTTTGGCGAATGACGACAGCAAATTCACTGAATGGAAGCCATTGCATTTTGATCATCATGTAGATGCTTCGGCAGGTTTTGTGGTTACAGAATTGGAATACATTGAAGCAGTTTATAATAGAGTGAGGATAAGAGTAATTACCGACCAACTCAAGCAGTTTAAAGCAGAAGCACATTGGTTTTTACCTTCCAATAATTTTACGCTGGAACGCCAATCGTTGCCATCCACACAACCATCTTCAAATTGTGAATTGCCGGATTATGTGACTCGAACCGGATGGAATTGTCCGAGTGGGCAAGACTATTCCAGTGGCAGTCCTTCTTTTACCAATGTTAGCCATTTGGTGGTGCACCATAGTGCAGGAGCCAATACCAGCACCAATTGGCCGGCAGTAGTGTTAAGTATCTGGAATTACCACCGCTTTACGAATGGATGGGCAGATATCGGGTACAATGCATTGATCGATCCCAATGGTGTAATTTACGAAGGAAGAGGCGGCAATGAGGGCTATACCAAAGATGTTTTGTCGGCAGCCACCTGCGGTTCTAACTCAGGATCTATGGCCATTTGTATTTTGGGAAATTACAATGAAGTAGAACCATCTGCAGCAGCTTTGGAGAGTTTGGAGAGCATGTTGGCTTGGAAAGCTGAAGATCGGGCTATTGACCCGTTGGGTAGTTCTAGTTTAAACAGTTTTGGCGTATTGGATCATATTTTTGGACATCGGCAAGGCTGTTCAACTTCTTGTCCGGGCGATCATTTGTATGACCAATTACCGACCATCAGACTGAATGTAGATGATCTGGTAACCAACGGATGCCAGCAAGGAACACCACATTTGAAAACGATCAGCTATTCCATTGACGATGATAACCTTCAAGACAGTAATGGTGACGATGATGGACTAGCGGATGTAGGGGAAACCATTGAGATCTATTTAACGGTTTTAAATGATGGTACGATTCCGGTGAGCAATGTAATCGCCAATATTGCCACTAATGAAAATTGCATTACTATTATCGACAGTGATTTTTCATTTGGTACGTTGGCAGTAGGCCAGGATAGCTTGGATGGTGATTTCGATATACAGATTACCGAAAATTGTATCGATCAAGATGTGGAATTTTATATTACTTATACTTCAGATCAAGGCAGTTGGACGGATACGATTGTGATCCATATCTATGATGATTGTGTCTTGCCGGTGGTTAATTTTAGTGTAACTCCTCAATCGGGTTTGGCTCCTTTGTTGGTGACTACTCAAAACGCTTCCGCCAATGCTTTGAGTTATGCTTGGGAGATAAGCGGTCCGGATACTATATCTTCAATTGCCAATGAACCGGATTTTAGTTTAACAATTCCGGGCAGTTATTCTGTTTTATTGACAGCCTTCAATGAATGTGGTACAGATCAACTTTTGCTGGAAGACTATATCGAAGTGTTGGAAGTAACGGCTCTTTATGATCAGCAAATGGTCATTAGTTTGTATCCCAATC
>JAGQYH010000079.1 GCA_020436175.1 Bacteroidota bacterium | reverse complement strand
TCAAATATATAGGAGAACAAATTTTAGAAAGCTTCAAGCTGAAAAACTAAGCAGAACAGTACAAAAAACTATTCGCTTTCCCGCCGTTAATCGAAGTCTCTGCTTAAAACTTCATAATATTCTTAATTAAACTAATTGCTCTTTTTTGCTTTATCGTTATTATCCCCGATAATTCTCAACCAATGCAATACTTTAAGCATTAACACCAAAAGTGGCTCTAATTATTGTGGTGCTTTACCTAGTACTAAAAACAAAAATTGTAACTTTCCACTACTCTATAAGATTTGTACTAGGCATTTTGGCACATAAAACAGAAAATGGAACCGAATAGTGATATTGAAATATTTCAAAGCCTAGATGGTAAAATAGAGGTTGAAGTCACCTTTGACGATGAAACAGTATGGCTAACACAAGAACAACTAAGTCAGTTATTTGACAGAGATCGCACGGTGGTAGGTAGGCACATTCGAAACCTTTTTAAAGAAGGTGAGCTTGAAGAACAAGTGGTATGTGCAAATTTTGCACGCACCACTAAGCATGGTGCAATAGAAGGAAAAACACAAACCAAAACTACAAAGTACTACAATTTAGATGTAATCATCTCAGTGGGGTATCGGGTGAAATCACTTCGAGGCACTCAATTTAGGCAGTGGGCAAGCCAGCGATTGAAAGATTACTTAATCAAAGGTTATGCGATCAATCAAAAAAGATTGGATCAGACAAAAGAAGAAGTTCAAGTCCTTCGATCAGGAATCAAAATTCTGAGCAGGGTCATCGAAGAAAAAGCGACATCAGAAGGACTAGAGTGGCTTACCAATTACTCGAAAGGACTCAAACTACTAGACGATTATGACCATGAAAGCTTAGACGTTAATGGACAGACTATTAAACCTGTAAAATATCCCTCTAGCGATGAATACCAAGTTTTGATAGATGAAATGAAATCAGAATTCAAATCAGACATCTTTGGAGTTGAGAAAGATAAAAGCTTTGAAAGCGCCACAAATCAAATATCTAAGGGGTTTGGAGATAATGACTTTTACCCAAGTATAGAAGAAAAAGCAGCAATGCTACTCTATCTTGTAATTAAAAATCATGCATTTACGGATGGAAACAAACGAATTGCTGCAGCTTGCTTTCTCTTGTTCTTAAATCAGAACCAAGCATTAACAAATCAAAAAGGAGAATCTATAATCAGCAATGAAGCATTGGCTAGCATAACGCTTTTTGTCGCTTCGAGTAAACCGGAAGAAATGGAGACAGTGAAAAAGCTAGTCGTAAGTATCCTAAACAGAAATAAATAATAACCCTCTACAGTAACACCTATTCAATCCCTAAAATCAATTGTCTACCAAAAAGCAAACAACTCTGCTAGTTAAAAGACAACATTCTTTCAACTCCCTCTGAAGTTCCAAGGCCATTGGCATGGTTTTCGCCTTTCAGAATATTCAAAGCTCGTATCCATCCAAAATGTATTGGATACTTACTATATTGGGTAGCTAAAATTCAAATTCATGAAAATTAAACCAGCCGTTATCTTTGCCTTTCTTCTTTGCTCTTTTCACCTCCCTGCTCAAACCATTACATTTCCCTTACAGATGGAAGCACAAGCATTCAAAGATTCTCTGGTTTATGTTTTTAATCATCCCATAAAATTCAATTCTACGGAAGATATAGAAGATCAGCTTTATACAAGGTTTCCTTGGTTGAAAGCTATAGACAATCATCGAAGGTATCACTTATCCCTCCGTTTTGAAGGTGAAGATTTGTTAGCAGGATATGGCTACTTAAAACACATTCAGCTAACAAGCGTCAATACCGTAAATGACCAAGCCTTTGGAAATTATGCCCCAATTGATCTTCCTTTTGCAACTTTTAATACCGGAGACGCTTACACTATTTCGGAACTCAATGATAAAAGTGGATTTCGAAAGGTAAATGCATTGGAGTTAGATTATTACAGAAGACACTATATACTTCCCGATGGCTATGATGAGGCAGGAATTATCTTACAGGTGATCAAAGAAGACCCAAAGGAATATAGATCGATAAAGCGACCTGATGGAATCAAATTTGATAAAGACGGCAGTGAAGTTATTACAGGCTATATCATTCAACGAATAAATAAAGCTGATTTTGATGAAGATAATAATTTGAATTTTTCTGAACAGGATTGGAAACATTTGGACGATTTACACCGCCGCCATTTTGCCACTTTCTTTTACAACAAATACATTGATTATTTTCAAAAGTACAACATAGACCGAGCCGGATTAGAGCCAATTATTGCGAACGATTACCTTCTGAAAGGAGATAAAGCACCCGATTTGGATGCCGCCGTTGCAGATTATCAACTCCGAACAAAGATTCCGAAATTTTATGAGCAGCTCCGGGAAAAATACCAACTGGTCGGTTCCTATGGATTTGACGAGGCTAACGAGGCCTTTGTCAGCTCATTAATTTATCCTTGCTTGGAAGGCGATTGTAATTACGGCGAAGGGACTGTTGATATGGGTAAAACCACTTTTACGGGTACTTTTAAAAACAGTTTTGGAACTATTGGTGTGCTTACGGAAAAAAGCTCCGGCATCAAGATTAAGGTCAATTTTAACACTTACTCAAAATTGTTGTCGAGTGGTGAATACATCAGTGACCCCAACCTTAAGGCCACTTTTAAAATTAAGAATGACAGTATTTTCTTTGATGTGGACACGAAGACATTTAGCTATGTAGGCACCACCAAAGGTTTATCCGGAAGAAGCGGCATTATCAGTGGCATACATACCGTTAAGAAGGAAAACCTTCTCGAAATATATACCTATAGAAATGGATTGGCAGACAGTAAGTCGGCCACCATTCGGGAAAGGTCTGTTGGGGAGTTTGAATATACCGGCGCTTTTAAACAAGTTGAGGGTGAGATCTTTCCCTTTGGAGAAGGTCGGATCAGCTTCCCTTATTATTCGAAAGAAAGTGTGCCTATTCATGTTACCGGAAATTTGTTTGATGCGATCCAGGCATCACCGGAAGCCATGAAACTCTTGGTTTCCATTTTTGAGGCAAACAAAGAGATCAACACGCCCTATTTAAAGAATTGGTATCAGGATTATCTAAAATTAAAGGATGCCAACCGTTATGCCACTATTCAAAAGTTCACTGACGATGAACTGGTGAAATATGTTTTTTGGGAAAATGATAAGAAATTAAAATATCTAAAAACGGCTCACGGCACTTTATCCGATCTGATCAATCGAGATTGGCGAGATGAAAGAAGTCCCAAGGCCATCCTGTTAATCAACTTGAAAGACGGCCCTTCCAACTTTTGTTTACGGTCTCAAAATGGGCAAGTGGCCAATGTCAAATATACTTTTGATGAACAATGCGTCAGTTTTGAAAAAAGAGGAGACGTTCAGGAAATCCGTTTAAAAGTATTAACAACAAACCCCTACCAGATTAAACTTATCTGCGAGGATTGTAATGCCGATGATTATTATGCCATAGTCTATTAAGTGATTCGCTATGGTTAGGTGGAGTAAAGGCGGTTGGAACATCAAACCTTTGTCAGTGTTATCACCGACATATCTCAACCATTGAAATACTTTTGGTGATAACACTAAAAGTGGCTCAAGATATAGAGCGGTTAAAGCATACAACCGTCAATAATCATTCAAATCTCCGGGTTTTAAAAAGCAATTCTTTGCTTGAAAATTTATTAAGTGTTTATTTATATTGTTTCTTGAAAACACTCATGAAAAAGCAAAAACACTTTTATCAACTACTTCCAATAATCATTATTGGAGGTTACTTTATAAAGGCCGTTTGGGGATCAATTACCACTATATATTCCATTCCTATAACAAGCATCGTTGGATACGGAATAGCAGCCCTAATGGCTCTGCTATACTTCTTTAATGAAAGACTTTACAGATATCTGTTGGCATTGACACTCATTGCAGGCGTTTTTAATTTGATAAGTTTCTCTTTGAAAGTGACACGAATTGATATGCAAATTCAATTTCTAAAGTTTCCAATTCAACCCCTTTCATTATTGCTATTAGCCATACTGTCAATGGTAAATAAGAACCGAGTCAAAGCATTACTTGTACGAATTTTGGAATGGACAAGGGAACGTGAACTCACAGAAGAAGAATTGGCCATTAAAAGAAAAGAAGGAATTGAATTTTACAAGCGAAATCTGCAAAATTCCAGTAGAGAAAAACTAAATCAAATTATAAACGACGAAAACAGAATCCCGGAATCAAGGGAAGCTGCTAAACTACTGTTAAATGAACTTAATGCAACAAGTAATGTGAAAGGAACTGATTGAATGGAGCAATGTTGGCAGAAACATCTAGCCTTTGTCGGTGTTATCACCGACAAATTTCAACCCTTGAAATACTTTTGGTGATAACACCAAAAGTGGCGCGTAATAGAATGCAATCATCAATAAAATCCAAAACATTAAATATCCGTTGGATGGTGTATATTAGTAGGAAACATAATATAGAATATGTACCGTTAGGCACGTACTGTTGTTGAAGGATATAAGGAATGATAGAAAGAAAAACATATATACAGTTTGGAAAGTCACCTGACTATTCAATCGATTATTTATTAGGGATACTGGAAGATGCAAGAGTAACTACGATCCAAAGAGTTGAAAACCTCTCTATTGATGAACTTCATTGGCAATTTGAGAAAGGTTGGAATACTATTGGGGTTCTTCTTTCTCACATCATATCGTGTGAACATTTTTTCCGAATTCATTTCATAGAAGGAAGAACATTAACAAAACAAGAAAATCAAGAATACTTGCCGGGATTGGAAATGGGAAAATTCATTCCCAATTTGATCACCGATTGGAGTATAGATAAATACATCACTCAACTTGAAAACTCCAGGTTGATGCTAATCAAAGAGATTGAAAAACTAGATACAGTAGCATTCCAAAAGAAAAGGGAAGGATATAATCCCAATACCGGTCATAATTTGGCATGGACATTATACCATTTAGCAGAAGACGAGGTGCATCATAGGGGTCAAATTAGTATAATAAGGAAACTATTTAAAACAATCCATAACAAAATCTGAATTGCAATTTTTGCTTTACTAGGAGTAATGACCGACAAATTTCCGCCCTTGAAATACTTTTGGTGATAACACCAAAAGTGGCACAAGAAAAAATGTATTTGTTGTTGCTTTGATTATTTTAGTAGTAACTATAATGCGGATAAAAGCAATAGTGCATATCCTGTAGTTGTAAATAATGAACAAAGTAAGTATTGTCATATTATTTCACTTGATTATTCTCGTAAATTCATGTAGTAATATTGAGAAAAAACCTGATGGAATTGAGTGGATTAAGTATAATTCTGACTCAACAATTAGTGAAACAAAATCAATCGCAATTGATAGCACTATAACATGGAGTATTTCGTATGAAAATTCGATTGTCAATAATTATATAGGTGGAAAATTACAGACAGCCCACTACAATAAACCTTATAAAACAATGGGGGCTTATATGATGTCAGATGATTCTATAATTTTTGTGGTAGACCAAAAAGTGTTTTTTTCTCTAAATGATACTACAGAAACATATAATATTACTGGTAGTCCTATGGTATTATTAAACCTTAACATTAAGGATAGCACTTTATATCAAGGAATATATGTTTTTCAGCCTGCTTTTTGTGATAGTACGAAAGTATCCTTGCTATACAGAGATAATGAACAGATTTATTATGGAATAAAAGATAAAATCCTTCAAGTTGAAACTGTGATTCTAAATCACACCTATGATTCCACTTATTAATATGAAGTAGAGCTGCAAATGTGGTTTCATAAGTCAGATTCAGTTTACATTTTTAAGGAAAAAATAAATCCAAAACTATTTACAACAAAAGATATAGCGCATTAAAACACGCCATAGCCAAACAGTTCTCAACCTCTTCTAACCCACCTACTCACCTCACCACCTCAAACGGCAGCATTAAAGGAGCATATTGCTTACTTTGTATTTTTAAATAATACCGGCCTGCGGTCAATGCTTTTAAACTATAGGTTTGTGTAAGATTTCCGGATAACAATACATTGCTCCGCTCAATCAACTTACCGGTGACATCCAATACTGTTAGTTCTAGAGTCTCATGCAAAGAGGAAGCTTTTATTTGCAGCTGAAAATTTCCATTGTTGGGGTTGGGTGTTAATTGTACTACATCCAATATATCCTGCAATCCAATGGCATTCACACTGAGATCAATCAGATAGGAAGTGGTATCGCTGCCACATTCATTCGTGGCAATAACAGAAGCTTCAAAAACTGTTGCATTGGCATAGGTATGCAGTGCGCTGTTGCCACCATTCTGCCCGGTATCGTCTCCAAACAACCATTCAATACTTTCAGCATTATCCGAAGTATTGGTAAAACTCACCTCCAATCCATTGATGCTAAAATCAAAATCAGCCATCGCTGCCGGGATCAAAGCAGTAACAGTAGTAACAAAACTGTCACAAGTATTCGAATTGGTTAAGTATTCTGTTGCCGTATCCGCTTGCAAAGGATCACAGGTCGTCAAATTAATGATGGTGCTGTCATAGGAATTCAATAGAGTAATGGTGGTGACAATGCTATCACATCCGCTGAAGGCAATCAAAGTATCAATTGTTGTACCTGCAACCAATGGATCACATGTGCTAGTATTAATGGTATTAAAAACATCCTCACAAGCATAAGTACAAGTGCCTGCCGTTAAAAGATCGTTTCTGGTGGTCGTCAATAAGGCATTATCCACTCGGTCTTTCTGCCCTTGTGTAAATCGGTTCAATCCGCCGCAATAGCTCATGTAATTATCGAAAATTCTATTCAAGTCGCCCTCTGTGGTACAATTGGTTGAGCTGCATTGATTTTGCGTATGCGGCGGGGTATCGCAAACCCGGTCGCCCTGCGTAGAACAACTGGTATTGGCCGGACAAGTAGCACCATTCGCCCCTTCAAACGTATGGAACAAGCCCAAACCATGCCCCAATTCATGACTGACCAAAGAAGTGTTTTGATGCATGGAAGTGCTGATGATGGCGGCACCGTCAATGGCAAAATTAGAGCCGGTAGGATAATAAGCGTAGCCGCCCCAACCGGCATTGAATTTAGTGATCACCCAAATGTTATAATATTGATCATGCGGCCAATTACTCAGGTTTTTCAATTCCAATTCATTGGAATTGCCCTCATAATTCAAGATCAATCCATTGCTGAGATAATCCGTAACGCCACTGGCATTCACTCTATTGATTCCCGTTGTAGGGTGACCGTCAGGATCTACTGCTGCCAGACAAAATTCTACATCCATATTCGGACCCGGACCGTTCATATCATTCCATCTGTCGTTGGCACCTTGAATAGCTTGCATCACCTTGGCATCGGTAATGTTCGTGCCCACGCCCACTGCTTCACCGATATGCATGATATGCACCACTACCGGAATCGTATAAGTCGATCGCCTTTCTTCTGCTTTTGGACCCAACTGTAAGATCTTTAGTTCCACAAGCTCTCGTTCCGTTGCATAGGCCGGATCGTTCTCCATAAGAAACTCATGAACGGGATCTGCACCACAATTGAGCTGTGCATGGGATTGCGAAATACTTAGAATGAAAAAAATCGTAGCTAGAATAAAAGATGGAAAAAAACGCATGATAAAAATATTTAATAAACAAGATACAAATTTATCGCCGGATGAAGTGACGGACAAGAAAAAAGCATTATATCGTATCTTCGGCAGCAATGGAAAAGAAGATCAGTATATTAATGCCGGTAAAGAATGCCATGCCTTATTTGCCCGAATGCTTAACTTCCATCATCCATCAAACTTATGCGCATTGGGAGTTGATCGCAGTAAACGATCACTCTACAGATGATAGCTACACCACACTTAAACAATTTGCCGACCGCGACGAAAGGATCAAAGTATTGAATAATGAGGGTTCAGGTATTATTGACGCCTTGCGTTTGGCCTATAACCATTCCAATGGTGAATTAATCACCAGAATGGATGCTGATGATACCATGGCGAAACACAAACTGGTGGTTTTGCAAGAAGCTTTGATCAACAAAGGATGTCGGCATATTGCCATTGGCAAGGTGCAGTATTTTTCTGATGACAACTTAGGCGATGGTTATAAAAAGTATGAAGATTGGCTCAATAATTTAACGGAAAGAGGCGATAATTTCAAAGACATTTATAAGGAATGTGTTATTCCTTCGCCCTGCTGGATGGTGCATCGGGAAGACCTGGACCGATGTGGCGGTTTTGATCACGATATCTATCCCGAAGATTACGACTTGTGTTTTCGGTTTCATGAACAGGATTTAACCTGTATTCCGTCTGATGAAGTATTGCATTTTTGGCGCGATCATGCCTCCCGAAGTTCAAGGGTAAGTGAGCATTATGCCGACAATAGATTTCTGGAACTGAAGTGCCGTTATTTTCTAAAACTCCATCATCAACCGAATCGTCCGTTAGTGCTTTGGGGTGCCGGTAAAAAAGGCAAACGTATTGCCCGATACTTGAACGATCACAACATTCATTTTCATTGGTTGTGTAATAATTCCAATAAGATCGGCAAGGATATTTATGGCATCACCATGGCCTCCACTGAGCTTTGGCATCAATTATCAACGCCGCAAATCATTATTGCCGTGGCCAACCCGACAGAACAAAATGAATTGTATGAACAACTGCAATTGCAACAACTTCAATCTATTGAAGACTACTTTTTCTTTTGTTAATCAAAATTTTGGGAAATCATTTTTCATCAAAACCCAACACCTGCTTTCTTAAGATATGAATCGGTGCCTTTCTGTATTGATGTTTGGTGTCAAAGGCATCCACCAACTTGATCTTGTTGATTTTGTCAATGCGCAATTCCTCGCCCAAAATGCTGGTCACCACCATATCGGCACTTCTCATTTGAGTGGCTTCATCTAAAAAGGAGAGATTATCCGCCTGAAGTAAAACATTGATGCTGCCGTTGGATCGCTGTATCAATACCTGATGCCATACACTCGCATCAATGGTATGTTCTTCAAAATCATCATCCAGTACTTCAAATTTTAGGTTCCACTCTACCGGCGGTTTAGCGGCATTTAATTCCCATGACTTTAGCATCGGTGCGGCGGCCATAATGCTTTTCGTAACCGACAACAACTCGCGGTTATTATTCGGGGATAAGGTCATAAAAAAGGGCTTTTTAGCACCATGGCCAATCTCCCAGCCCAAACGGCCAAAAGACAAAACCAGATTATCCAAAGTATTCACTAAGGAAGAATGATCGCTTTTGGATGTACTTTGAATTGCATTTATCAAAATGGACTCATTGGCTTTGAACCAATCCCAAAAGTTATCAATTTGCTCTTTCATTGAAATCCTTTTAGCGCACCGTTAGTCCTTCGGGATCAATCCTCGATAAAATTCAAGTCAATTTCTTCGGTTGCCGTGTCAACATTGATCTCGTAGGTATATTTTCCATTCGGTATTTTGGTCTCTCCCACGTAGTCTATCGGTTGCAAGACGAATTCCTTTCCGTCAATCGTTAGACTGACGTATGCATATTGGTAAGCAAAATCATACGATTTATATACACTAATCAAATCAGAACCGAGGTTGCCATATTCATTTTCTCCTCCGCTCGTATTGACCAACAAATCCTCAAAATCATAAGGACTGACATTATTGACTCTGATAAGCACATTCCTTTTAGGATTCAATGGATCAATACAGCTATTGATCAACAGGAACACACACGATAATAATAAGATATGCTTTTTCATTGGTAGAGATTTAGTCTGTTAAATTGTTTGTTTTTAAACGTATAGGTCTAATCACACCAACAATATTACGGCAAAATTTATTCCAAAGCACGAAAATTGAAATCTCTTAAGACTATTTAAACCTTTTCAATAATGGTAGCATATCCTTGTCCGACGCCAACGCACATGGCTACCAA
>JAGQYH010000078.1 GCA_020436175.1 Bacteroidota bacterium | reverse complement strand
AACAACTGGTGAATTTTATTAAAACTTCAGGAAACGACTCGAACATCATTTCTCTTAGATATATCTACTTTGAAGAGTGGTTTGAATCTGAACTTTCAGGCGAAAGTGTACAAGATATCTTCAAAAATCAATCTCTAATTAAGGCTACCTAGAGTTATATTTTACGCAATTTTGGTTTCTCAATGTTATAATAGATGTATAGATTTACACCAGTAAGTTTTTCATTATAGAGGAGGGAGTGTTCGAAAGAGCATTTCCTTTTTTTTTTGCCTTGAAGTAATTAACTACTCCACTACTCTTTTATCAGCCTATTTTCTTCCGCTTTAAAATCCAAATAAGGATGTTCTGTCCTAAGTGCTTTTATTTTATTCAATGTATTTTTTATAAAACTTTGGTGTTGATTGCTTTGAAAATTAAACGGTCGATGCTCACAGGCTCTTTTGATCTCTTCAATTTGACCCCTTAACTTAAAGGCTGATGGATCCATAGAACTCTCTATAAATCTTTTCCAAATAAGATTCACGGCTTGGTCACTCGGATGAACCATATCTTCTTTATAAAAACGATAATCTCTTAATTCATCCATCATTATCTCATAGGATGGAAAATAATGTGCAGATGAGTTATTTTGAACCAAATCGTGGATAGCACAATTTAAAGTCGACTTACTCCAATTGTTGGCCGTAGCACCATCCTTCCAGTGCCTAACAGGACTTACAGTAAATATCCATTGTACATTTTTATTGACCTGATGCACAGCATCCATAAGGCTTGAATACTCTTCCGTGATCTCCTTTACTGTCAACTTTGCACGGGTAAATTGGTTCGCCGGAATTTTATGACAATTGCCGACCACCTCACCGGTGGCATCCAATCGGTAAAAGAATGCCGTACCAAAAGTTATAATAATGGTGTTTGCCGTTGTCAACCAAACATTTGATCTTTCAATTGCTGTGTTGATTCGCTCCAACACTGTATTTGGAGCAGTATCTGAAAATTTTGAATGATGATCCAGCGACAACCAACGTTCATTAAACTGCATTAAATCCTCCTCAGTGTATACCTTTCGATCTAAAATACTTTGTATGGCTTTACCAATAGATTTCGGGTTGTAAAGGATCCCGAATGGGTTCTGAACACTTTGAAATTTATAAGTCTCTAAATAATGACCGATATGCTCACTAAAACAGGAACCCAATAAAAGTAACCTTTGGTCGTAGCCAATAGGTTTGAAGGATGACTTTTGATCAATGCTTACCGATAAATTCCAATTCATTTGAACAGTTATATCGGTAAATTTAGCAATTCCAATTTAGGTTATCGGATGATCGACAAACAAACGTGGATTTCCAAACTCATCTGCCGACAACCTTTTTAGTTCCTGCAACCTTTCTTTATCACGACAAATGACAAAGAACATGTATTGATCATCAATAATGCTTTTGTACACGTCAAAAAATGGATCACCCTTGAAAGTGGGTAAAAAGCTTACGCCCACGTCATATTCCTTTCTATACTTGTAACTCAATCCTTTTAGGAGTTTCTCAAACGGTTTCGGATCACCGACTGCCATTAATGGTCGCAAGAAATTTTTCATGACGCCCGTAGCTTGAATGATCCGGAAAATCCCTTTAGGGTTCTTGATCTTAAATTCAAAGAAATCACCAATATTCATCGCAATCGTAGCTGCCGCAATTTCACCGTTTTCATCGGGGATCATATAAACACCACTGGATGTGGAATAACCAACCAATTTCTTAATCAAACTAAGGAAGCTTTCTTCTGTCAAATGATTAAAGAACAGATAGGAAGACATCTTTTTGTACACCATTTGATACATCTTCTTTAGCATCAATTCATTGTGAGTAATTTCTACCATTTCCTCACTATATCGTTTACTTCCGGTTACTAAATTCACTTTCGAATAAATCGTAAACGGCAGTCGCTCATAATGTTTGTTGAAACGATGAGAATTGACATGCAACGCAGCCTTTATACTCTCGTTCTCCTTACCCATGCAAGCAAAAGCAAATTTCACATCGTTTTGTTCGGTGAGGCTATGTAAAATGGAAAACATCAAAGAAAATACTTTCTTTCTACGATATATATTGACACCGTTGACTTCTTTCTCGCTGATCCTCAACATATTATAGTAATACCCCATTTCCACCAAATCTTCTTTCGGGTCAGGCTTAAAGTGAAAAACATTGGCATGAATATATCCGGCAATATGATAATCTACGGGTTGGTTGGCCGATTTGATATCGTCATCCGGATTGATAGCCAATACTACGATAGCCTCATCATTTACAGAACAGATAGAATCCGGAATATTGTGAAAGAAGGCCTGAAAACTCATTTTTCCACCACCTTTTTCATTCTGATGATTTTCAGAAACCGCAATTACTTCTTTACATTGATCAATGAAATAGTCCGAATTGCTTCTTAATTTGAAGTGTTTTAGTACACTGTCAATATAGTTAAAATAATCAATAGGAAAAGAAAGTAACAGCAAATCTTCTTCAAAAACGTCTTCTGATTCGATTTCATTGACAGAAACATCAAATTTAAATTCTGTCGTGCCATTCTCTACAAATCTGCCATTGTGAACGTGATAGTGAATACGTTTCTTAAACACACTTGATTCTGTATTGCTTTTCTTTAAAGTTGTTTTTTCCATTGTTAGTTTTTTACGATAATTGAATCCCAACAAGCTTCAGAAATGTCGGAAATAATTTGATCTGTTAGTACTAATTTTTTCATGTGGACTAAATTGGCGATGGCCACTAAAGGCCCGTAAATCAGTCCGAATATAACGTCGATGGGTAATGGTTTCAATTGAAAACTATTGTTCCAACCATTTAAAAAATTGGTGATGGGTTCTAGTGGAAGTAAGGTATCATCAATCCGCTCCGGTATTTCAGAAGTTAGATCAGAATACGTCTCCAGATATCTAAACTCTCTCATGTTTTCAGTATAGTATAACAATAAATTTCTAACGACATTTTCAAAATTATCGAACGGATCCTTCTCGAATGAAAAGCTGGATATCACTATCTCATTCAACTTTTGCTTCAAACGAATAAAGAGATCATAAAACAGTTGCTCTTTACTCTCAAAATACCTGTAGATGGTTCCCATACCCACATTAGCTTCTTTGGCGATCAAGGACGTTGAAGTATCCACCCATCCTATTTCGGTGGTTAATTTTAAGGTTGCTTCTAATATACTTTCCTTCTTGTCCATATATCTTAGAGTGAGCGTTCACTCCGCTGCGAAAGTAGGTAAAATAAAAATGGAGACCTAATACAATTATAAGATACTTATAAACATAATATAAGGGAAATCAGACCAATGCTTGATACAAAATTTCAACAGGATGCATGGCCTTTCTATCTGTTCCATCCTTAATTTGATGTCGGCAACTGGTGCCGGGAGCAGCAATTAATGTATCGGGTGTTGCCTTTCTTACTGCCGGAAACAAGACCATCTCCCCTACTTTCATAGATACTTCGTAATGTTCTTCTTCATAACCAAACGAACCCGCCATACCACAACATCCACTTGGGATCACTTCCACGTTATAATTTTCGGGTAAGGATAACATCCACGCAGTATGATCGACTTTGGATAATGCCTTTTGATGACAATGGCCATGTAGTTTAATGGTCTTCGGCACAGCATGAAAAGCGCTTGAACTGATCTTGCCCTTTTTCATTTCATTGGCTAAAAACTCATCGATCATCAAACAATTCGGTGCTATTCGCTTGGCTGCTTCCTTTAACCGTTCGTCCACCAAACGAGGATATTCATCTCTGAAACTTAAAATACCGGAAGGTTCAATACCGATCAACGGAATATTGGCATCAATACGATCTTTAAAGACTTCAACATTTCTGTTCGCCATTACTTTGGCCTCATCCAGCAAGCCCTTTGATATATAAGTTCTGCCACTTTCGTGGTGCTTCACCCATTTTACGCCATAGCCTAATCGACTCAATAACTTCACTGCAGTAATGCCAATATTTGCATCATTGTATTCGGTAAACTCGTCAATAAACAAATAAACCGAGCCTTTCTCTCCTTTTGCATATTGATGACAATTCTTCTTCAACCATCTACTCAAGGTGATCTTCGACAGTTCCGGCAAACTTCTCTGTGGAGCTACACCCAACTGCTTTTTCAAAATGGTAGAAGTAAAATCATTGGTCAAAGTAAAGTTCGCCATGGGCCTAAACTTCATACCCAAACTATTCAGTTTCGTGATGTTGGCAATCGCTCTGGCTCTCAACGGTACACCGTTGGTTTTGTAATACTGATATAGAAACTCAGCTTTCAAACTAGCCATATCAACATTTGAAGGGCATTCGGATAGACAACCTTTGCAGGACAAACAAAGATCCATCACCTGGTAGATCTCTTCGTGGTCGAACTTATTGGCCTTTGTAGAATTGGTCAAATACTCTCTTAAAACATTGGCTCTGGCGCGGGTAGTATCTTTCTCATCCCTGGTAGCCATATAACTGGGACACATCGAACCTCCGGAGCCGGGAAGCTTCCTACAATCTCCCGAGCCGTTACATTTTTCAGTCGCTCTTAAGATGCCTTCTGTGCCGGAAAAATCCAAAATAGTATTGATCTCCGGAGTTGCTTGCCCTTCTTCATAGCGCAGTGATTCATCCATGGGTGGAGCATTCACAATCTTACCGGGATTAAAAATACCGTACGGATCAAACTTGGCTTTAACACTTCTAAAAAGTTCATAGTTCTTATCGCCTACCATCTTAGGAATGAACTCCGCACGCACTCTTCCATCGCCATGTTCTCCACTTAATGAACCTCCATATTTTTTTACTAAATCGGCCGTATCGCTGCCAATGGCTCTGAACATAGCTCTGTCCGACTTTTCCTTTAAATTCAAAATGGGTCGCAAATGCAACTCACCTGCTCCGGCATGCGCGTAATAGACGGCTTGTTGTCCGTAGCCTTCCATCATGGCGGTAAACTCCTCGATGTAGTTGGGCAACTCCTCCAATTGCACTGCCGTATCTTCAATAACAGCCACAGCTTTCTTATCTCCCGGAATATTAGCCAACAAGCCTAATCCCGCACTTCTCAAACTCCAAACTTTTGGAATACCATCGCCCACAACCATAGTATAAGCATAGCCTAAGCCCGCAATTTCCATGTCTTGCCGCATTTGCTCTGCCTGCTGTGTAGCCAATTCAATACTTTCATCGGCAAATTCAACGATCAATAATGCGGCAGGATCACCTTCCAGAAAAAAACGATACTGTTCGTACTCTCTATGTCCTTTGGTACAATCCATGATGATCTTATCCATCATCTCGCAGGCACGGGGCTGATACTTCATGGCGATGATCACGGCCTTTAAGCAATCCTTTACTGACGTAAAATGCGGACAGATCAATACACTTTGCTTGGGTGGCAGCGGATCTAAATGGATCTTGATACTGGTGGTGAACGCTAATGTTCCTTCCGAACCGGTAAGCAAGCTACATAAGTTCAGTGGTTCGCCCTGAGCATCAAAAGGCCGC
This sequence comes from Bacteroidota bacterium, assembly GCA_020436175.1. Classification (GTDB taxonomy): domain Bacteria; phylum Bacteroidota; class Bacteroidia; order Chitinophagales; family JADIYW01; genus JAGQYH01. The sequence goes on along the minus strand of JAGQYH010000078.1, from coordinate 4,551 downwards.
ATTTTGATCAATTCATCAATGGCATATCCTGTATTTCTTCTATGAATACCTGATTTTGGAAATTGTTCTACGATCTCCTTTTGTACTTCACTTTTTGACAAACTATCTAACAGAAAACCATAAATCTCTCCTTCCAAATTGTTGGTGGCTACTTTCTCTTTTAATTCGTCTGCAGATAATGCCGCAAAAGTAGCCTCCGACCCATCGGATAGTATTGTTTCGAGTTCTACAACATGATCTCTGGTAGTGCCATATACGATGGAATAAGATCCACAAGAGTTATTGCCCACCATGCCGCCAATCATAGCTCTATTCGCAGTGGAAGTATTCGGTCCGAATAACAAACCGTGCGGTTTTAAGTATCGATTCAGCTCATCTCTGACCACGCCGGGTTGTACTTTCACCCATGCTTCTTCCACATTCAATTCAAGTATATCCGTAAAATGTTTGGAAACATCTACCACAATTCCATCACCGACACATTGACCGGCTAAAGAGGTGCCGGCCGCTCTGGGGATCAATGCGGTTTGATGTTTTCGGGCAAAATCAATGAGTTTCCGGATATCGTCCTTGTTCTTCGGATAGCAAACAGCTAACGGCAGTTCCTTGTAAACAGAGGCATCAGTAGCGTAGATGGCACGCATCATGTCGTCAAAATAAAACTCTCCCGACAACTGTTGTTGAAGCTCCTTTAATTGATTTTGAGGAATTGATGCCATGCTATGATTCTACACAATGAAGGTAAGCATTGGAATAAAAAAAACAATTGCAGGCCAATAAATTATAAGTAAGATAATGGTAGAGGAAAGTTTTTAATGGTAAGGGATTAGTGATAAAAGTTGATGTTCATTTTCGCCACTTTGTGCATTATCATCAAAAGTATCTGAACTGTTGAGATTTGTCGGTGATAACGCCAATAAAGGCTAGTTTTTATTCTGGGATAAGCTCAATTCTATTACCTTTCCGCTTGAATTTAGCTATTATTTTATATTGTTCTTTCAAGTGTATTTCTGCGTAGTCATATTTAAATTCTTTCTTGGTTTGTAGTCCACGGTAAGTTGATATTTCTGTTTCTATAATCTTCGATACGGTTTTATACAAAATTTCAAAATTGCTCTCCTTCGAATAATATCTATGATACTTCTCTAAATACCCATATTCCATTTCAGAGTCAGACCAATACTCAAAAATTTCTCCATTGTGAGTCATCACGTATGGTTTGATTATCGGATTAGCAAAACAAAATCGATAAAATTTAAAATCGGGATTGTCCAATTTTTCGTGATAGAAGCTTTCTCGTTCTTTCTCAAGAGCCCTTTTATCTGCTCGTTTCTTGTCTATAATCCGTTGTTCTTCTCTTCGCTTTATTCTCTCTCTATCGTTTTTTATTTTGTCTACCAAGTCTTTTTCGAGACATAGTAACTCTTGAACAAATTGGCTTTCCCTGAGCGTTAAATATCCACTTTCAATTGAGTTCACTACTCTAACCATGCAGTCGTCTAAGTCTATAAAGAGTTTGTTTGCTTTACAATACTCAGAATTAGTCCATTTATTAAGCTTAGTCTTTAGCGGTGATTTTTCGTCACTTGAAAATGACGAAGTAAATTCAGAAAACGTGGAACTTGTTAGGTTTATAACGAGATAAGGAATATATCCATACTTTCTATGGGCTATAAATCGAGCATTCATTTCATCAAGGCTAACAGATAATGTATGTTGAAATTCGATTGCTACGTTCTTTACGAGGCTATCTATTCTATGAGTTTCGTTATCTACGATAATATTCTCTTCGTAAGTTTTACTCCCTACTTCTCCATATTGGTTTTCAATCTTGTCGTATTGCCATTCCCTGTGCCAATCACTTAGTTTATTATCCCTTTTGTTGTCGGGTGGAATTGCCTTCCTACGAACATGAGGTTTGCTTTTCAGCATTACTGAAATAAAAACATCTCCATGCAGACTATACCAAACTCCTTTGGTCGGTATGCACTCCCTAAAATATTTTACTTCAATCGGATTTTTCATTTCTCAAATGCACCACAACAATAGGATATACGCAATGGCCTATATCCGCTTTTAATTATTTACCAATATATTGAATACAAAACATTTATAATGTTTTGTATGTTACCAAGGTCAATGATTGTCTAACCGCCACTAAAGTACGATTAACCATTAATATCAAATAAACAATGTAAAAACTAACACAATCCATTTTTCAATGGTATTGATCATTATTTGAAAAGGCTTGCAAAGCTTTCTGCATAAACGCTATCTAAGCTCATTTAATTGATGATAAACGAATGTCGAACAAGGATTTGAGATTTTGGAACGCACTATAAATAAAAAAGTCCCGGGAACCACCCCGGGACTTAAACCAAGAACCATGAAAAATTTATTTTTCTATCATATCCCGTATGATAGTCAGCATTGAAAACGGAGCATTAACATTGGCTCCATTTACCAAGCCCGCCGGTGGATTACCTCCCGGATGGCTAAATGCCTGATGTATAATTTTTATTTTGCCATTGCCCATCGGAATGGCTTTCCAGTAGCCCACCAATTCGGGAACGCGCACTAAACCGTTCTTCTTGGGAATGTAATTTTCATCTCCCCAAAACTCCACCAACACCGAACCATCGGCAGCAGGCTTATTAAACTTATACAAAGTTACAACATCTCTGTTAGAAACGATAGGTGCCTTAATCTCCATATACACGTAATATTCGCCTTTGGCTTCATCTTTCTTTAGAATCTTTGCAGAACCGGGCACACAATTGTAAGACCATTGGTCGTATGTGCTAATATCTTTTAAAATCGACACCAAATCATTCACTTTTCCATCTACGATCACAATGCCTTTGTATTCTTTATAGTTATAATCCTTGAACTTTCTTGTATAAATTTTTATACCATCCTTATCTCTGGATAGCGACCACTCTTCCTCTGCATGAGCTTGTAAACCTCCAAAAAGCATCATCGTTAAAATGGATAAAATTGTAATTGACTTCATTAATCTCTAGTTTGTTTCTTTCGTTATTCAGGATATCTATGCTGTAAAAATAGATATTTTGTTATTCATAAATCATTAAATCAAAAAACATGCCCAAAACCCAAAATATGACATCTACACTAATTTCAGCTATATTTGATGGACTAGAATTGATCTGTTATGCAAAAGCTTTCTATTTACCTCCTTATACTTTTAATGCATGTTGTTTTAATGGCCTCGGGCAATGAAGGCTACCTTGGTCTTTCCATAAAATCCTATGAACTGGAATCTAAACACGGATTAAGAGTGATTAATGTTTTTGATGATGGCGCTGCATTGGTAGCGGGTATCAAAGAAAATGATTTTATTGTACAGGTCAACGGCTATTACGTCACCACTCCTACTGAATTAAAAAATATCCTTCAGCCCTTTCAATGGGGAGATGAAGTATTGATAACGCTGATAAGAGACGGGGAACTTATACATCAAGCCATCGTCCTGGGACATCAAAAGAATATAAAGACTTATGAGATCATAAAATCCCATCAACTGGGCAATATGGAAACCTGGTATTTCAAGGACAATACCACTATTATATTGAAGGAAGGTCGCCCTCAATCCATTACCAAAAAAATAAATGGCAGTAAGGAAACTATTGAATTGGATAATGAGACGGATTATGAGCAACTTCCTCAAAATTTCCTGGATCTTTCAGACAAGTTATTCGTTATTGAAAAAACTAAAGCCGGTCAAACAGAGAAAAACAGTACGGCTAACAATATTGTGGTCATCAAAGAAATAGTAGATGTTGAAAGAACCAATCAAGCATTAGAAGCATTAAACTTTGAGGAATTCAAAATTGTACCGAATCCAAACAACGGTAATTTTGATCTAAGATTAAAGGCAGATGGACTAAATTCTGAATTGCAATGGACCGTTTACGACTTGCAAGGCAGAAATATGGCGCATGGAACAGAAGCAATTGTTGATGGTCAATTGGAAAAGCATATTGTTATAAGCAATATGGCCGCCGGCAACTATTTGTTCTATATCAAATCAGGCAATCAAAGAATCAGTCAGCAATTTATCGTTGAATAAACTGATCCTATTGCACCTTTATCACCGTTTCTTGTCTCCAGGTAGCATTACCTTCCCCACCGCCAATTCTAACGATGTAAGAACCTGTAGGCATATTGAGCTTACTTAAGTTAAACGACTTGTTATTCGCCCCTTTAGAATAAGATACGCCTTTCTCATTCAAATACACTTTGCCATCCATACTCACAATCTGGAAATTTACGGGCAAAGTCTCCTTCATTGAAAAAGAAACATTCAATTCATTTTTAGCAGGATTCGGAAATACCTTAAAAGCCTCAACATAATTAGACGCCAAACCGGTAATGACGGAAGAATCGCGTAAAACTTTGGTGATAGTAAACTCATCGCCTATGTTTCCATCGCCTTTGATGTATCTTCCGGTCAGTACATTCATGTCAATATTGATCACCAAAGACCCTACGGCATCATCGCCGTAATCCGTTGCAGCAAAAATAGGATGT
>JAGQYH010000077.1 GCA_020436175.1 Bacteroidota bacterium | reverse complement strand
GGTCTTCTTCCGGTGGTATCCAATTTATAATTGACGCCCTCAAAGCTTACCACATCATCTCCTTCCGCATTGAATTTAATGGCATAGAAATCAGACGCAATCTTTTCGGCAATTTGTGGATTAGCAAAAACATTATCATCCATTTTCTTACACCAACTGCACCAATCCGTATAAAAATCAATAAAGATCATTTTAGGATTGGTTTTATTCTTTTCAATAGCTTGCTCAAAAGTCAGCCACTCAATTTTTGAATCATTTTGATATGATTCAGATAATTTAAGAGAAGCGTTAACTTTAAAAGCACAAATAAAAAGTAACAAGGGCAATATGAACAATACGAATTTCTTCATGTTTCTTTGATGGTTAATGATATACAAAATTAATACCAATATCCATAAATTCGTTCAATTCAATGATATAAAAGGTTAAACTGTGTCAAAAAAAGTAGTAATTGCCATTACGGGAGCCAGTGGATCAATATATGCCAAAGTCTTGTTAGACAAGCTTTCCCGCTTATCTTCCCAATGGAAAAAAGTAGGAATTGTAATGTCAAAGAATGCCCAAGACATCTGGGAGTTTGAGCTAAAAAACCGAGATTTTGATCAATATCCATTTGATTTTTACGACAAAATGGACTTTAATGCTCCTTTTGCTTCCGGATCTGCCAATTATGATACCATGATCGTTATTCCTTGTTCAATGGGCACTTTAGGCAGAATAGCACATGGTACCTCTAATGACTTAACTACCCGAGCTGCAGACGTCGTTTTAAAAGAAAGACGCAAATTGATATTGGTTCCCAGAGAGACACCTTACAGTTTGATCCACATTGAGAATATGAAATTGATCACCTTGGCCGGTGGCATCATTTGCCCTGCAACTCCTTCCTTTTACAGTTATCCAACCACTTTTGAAGAGCTTGCCGCAACAGTGGTCGATAGAGTGTTGCATTTGGCCGGTTTTGAGTTAGACAGCTACCAATGGGGGCAAAATTAAAACAGCATTCTATCTAAAGTTGCTAGTGATACAAATAGAAAAATTCCGTTTCCCCCACTCTTATAAAGTTGTTCTTTACGATATCTACGATGGGAAAAGAAATAGCTTCATCTTCCAGTGGATTTTTACCAATGTACAATTCACTTGCACGGTATTTTTGAAGGGCGATCACCAAATGATCAGCATGGTATAATAAATGATCTTCAATGGCGCATTGAATCCATTCATTTTCGGTTTCTCCATGATTAGGCCAATCCATATTCAAAGGATTAGGATAAGTAGAAGTAACCCAATAGGCGGCGTAATCCGGCACAATGACTAACGAATCTTTGTATTTGTTCTGTAAACTATCCAATTCAAAAAAAACACGTTGATTTAACTCATTTGTTTTAATGTGTTGACCGCCATAAAACGCCTCTCCAAGATCGGCATTCAAAGTACTCGCCGCATTATCTTTATAAATAAATTGCTCTCGGGCATAGTGAAAAGAAAAAAGCAAGAAAAGAAATACTGCTCCGGAAATTACATATTTCCACTGCCTCTTCATTCCAAAGTCTTCTCTTTTATAATTGATGGCCAACAAGGCTGCCAACAACATTCCCGAGGCCAATGCAGGAGTATTGTATCCTAAAGATATAGCCACAGTCCACGCTAACAATAAGGTTAACAGATTAAACTCCACTACTCCTTTCCTCTTGATGTGCACAAAAGTGTATCCCAACAAAAAACCAAATAAACCAAAGGAAAAAGCACCAATAAAAACATTCATCAACAAGGCAATAGCACCTAACACTATTAAATCAAAGACCAATATAAAATCAATGTGCTGTAGAAAGCCTTTGTACTTTTTTCTAAAAGCGCTGATCAACAAAGGCAGTGCAAATCCGGCTACCATACTTGGAGATTTAATGAATTTAAGCACACCCGTTTCCATAATTTCCCTTCTGGAGAACAACTGCTCTGCGGCAATATTCAACGCATCAAACTTCCATAGAAAAAAAGTAAAGATCACAATGGGCGTTAGGGCATCTAACAAATAATAAGGTCTTTTGAAATGCCCCATAATGACAAAAACACTTGGAATAACTATCAGAAAATTCTGCTTACACAAGGCAGCGCATCCCAACAAGATATAGCCCAATTGATTGGCATTATTCCCAAAGTGAGTAATAAAAAATATGCCGATGCTGGCTAAGAACAAGCCATCTACAGTCGTCCACGCCATTGGAGGAAAACTATGCACATTGAACACAAATATGATGACAGCCAACATGTATTTGTACACTAAAGTGATCTCCAGCTTCATTAATTTATTGGCAATGGCTACCCATGTCCAGGCAATGACAGCCGATTGTGCCCAAAAGACTAATCGCGATAAGTAAAAGGTTTGATTGCCGCCGTATTTAACTACCGGAGCATGTAAATAAGCCGATCCCGGAGGACGCAATGAAAGAAAATCAACCAAAGGAAACTGTCCGTCTAATATTCTTCTGGCACCGGCTAAAACAAAGCCTTCATCTGTAGGATTAAATCCAATCCATGAAAACAAATAATGGCAGATTGCTGTTACGATAGCAACAAATAGTACAAAGTGTATGCTTTTCTGAATAGCCCTCAACAGTTATAACTTTTATTCAAAATAGATTTCCAAAGGAATTCCATCAGGATCTCTAAAATAGAATGCATAATATTGATTGGCGTATTCGGGATAAGTTTTAGGTGCTCTGGTGATCAACACTTCCCTTTCCAATAAAGTATTATAAATAGTATCTACCTCATCTTTGCTTTCAACACGAAAGGCTAAATGATCTAAACCAACATTCCTAACGAAATCATTGGAAATGGTCCCCTTATCGAATCTGATCCAAAAGTTGTGCTCGCCATTTCGATAAGATTTCATAACTCCCCAATCTCCTTCATGGATATAGTTCGCCTGAAAATTCAAAGCTTCGGCGAGTGCATCATAAAAACCCGATGACTTCTCAAAATCCTTTACGTTCAATATAATATGTCCTATAATCGCCATCTACAATCAAGTTTGTAAAACACCTACTTTAAATTCATCCGTAATTGGGGCATAATTGGCCGCTTCAATACCCATGGAAATCCATTTTCTGGTCTCCAACGGATCTATAATGGCATCTACCCATAAACGTGATGCGGCGTAGTAGGCGGTAGATTGTTTGTCATATTTTTCAGTAATATGCTTCAACATTTCTTTTTCCTTTTCTGCGGTAATCTTTTCACCTTGCTTCAATTTAGACGCCATTTCTATTTGGAATAGCGTTTGGGCGGCTTGAGAACCTCCCATAACTGCCAGTTTAGCGTTGGGCCACGCCACGATCAATCGGGGATCATAAGCCTTTCCGCACATCGCATAATTGCCGGCACCATAAGAATTTCCTGTGATAATGGTAAACTTAGGCACCACACTGTTGCTCACAGCATTCACCATTTTTGCACCATCTTTGATGATTCCTCCATGTTCGGATCGACTGCCGACCATAAATCCGGTGACATCTTGTAAAAACACCAAAGGAATCTTCTTTTGATTGCACAACATGATAAATCTTGCCGCCTTGTCTGCTGAATCCGAATAGATTACACCACCGAACTGCATCTCTCCTTTTCTGGTTTTAACCAAAAGTCTTTGATTGGCAACAATTCCTACCGACCAGCCATCAATTCGAGCATAGCCGCAAAATATGGTTTGCCCGTAACCGGCTTTATATTCCGTAAATTTAGATTCATCCACCAATCGTTTGACCACTTCTTTGACGTCATAAGGTTTGTTGCTTGCACTTGGGATAATACCGTAAATATCATCCGGATGTTTCACCGGCGGTTGGGATACTTCTCTATTAAAACCTGCCGTTTGAAAATCGCCATACTTATCCATTAAATCTCTTATGGTATCTAAACAAGTCTTGTCATCTTCCATGATGTAATCCACCACGCCTGAAATTTCCCCTTGTGTCACTGCACCGCCCAAAGTTTCTTTATCCACTTCTTCTCCAATGGCCGCTTTCACCAAATATGGTCCGGCTAGAAAAATGGATCCGGTTTTATTGACAATCAATGCTTCGTCTGACATGATCGGCAAATAAGCCCCTCCGGCCACGCAACTGCCCATAATCGCAGCTATTTGAGGAATGCCCATGGCCGACATCTTAGCGTTATTTCTAAAAACTCGTCCAAAATGTTCTTTATCCGGAAAGATCTCATCCTGCATCGGTAAATATACCCCTGCGCTATCCACCAAATAAATGATGGGGAGTCGATTTTCCATAGCGATCTCCTGCGCTCTCAAATTCTTTTTACCGGCAATAGGGAACCATGCTCCGGCCTTAACAGTAGCATCATTCGCCACCACCATGCACAGTCTTTCTTTGATATAACCCAAACCTGTAACCACGCCACCGGCAGGACATCCACCATGTTCTGCGTACATATCATCACCGGCAAAAGCACCTATTTCAATAAAATCAGAATGATCATCCAATAAATATTCAATTCGTTCCCTTGCAGTTAGTTTACCTTGTTCGTGTTGCTTATCTATTCTGCTTTTGCCTCCACCCAACTTAATTTTCTTTAGCCTATTCTTCAAATCGCCCACTGCCAATTTCATGTGGTCTTCATTCGCATTAAAATCAATATTAGTAGTTTCTTTCGCCATAATTATTCACTTGATTGTTCTCGCAAAATAATATTATTGAACCATTTATTTAAAAGATATTGAATTTAGCCGAGCTATTCATTGAATAAGAATTTCTAACTATACTTCCAAGGTGATTCTTAACAAACGCTCAAGTTAACAGCATCAAATATTAAATCGCTGTTAGAAAGTGTTAATTGCTACAAATCAATAAATAAATTAGTAACTTTGCAGTCGGCAAGTCTTATACGACTAGCTCCTGCTTAATCCCCCAGGGTCGGAAGACAGCAAGGGTCGGCGGTTGTAGCGGTGCGATATAAGTAACTTGCCTTTTTTTATGCCCATACGTGAAGTAAATTTCCAAAATTGCTGTTAGCTCATTTACCAACATTTGATTTGTAATTATTATTTGGAATTTGATAATTGTTTTTGAGAATTCTTTTCTTTAACGCTACCTTTGCCTCAAAATAAGCAGATGAAATTTTTCGTAGATACAGCCAATTTAGATCAAATTAAGGAGGCTTTTGATTTAGGTGTTTTGGATGGTGTAACCACTAATCCATCATTAATGGCCAAAGAAGGCATCACCGGACAAAAGAAAATCCTAGACCATTATGTAAAAATATGCGAGATCGCTGACGGACCGGTAAGTGCCGAAGTAATATCTACAGATTTTAAAGGTATCATCAAAGAAGGCGAAAAACTGGCCGATCTTCATCCTAATATTGTGGTTAAAGTTCCAATGATCAAAGATGGTGTGAAAGCCTTGCGATATTTTAGTGACAATGGTATCAAAACCAATTGTACATTGATCTTTTCTGCCGGACAAGCCATTTTAGCCGCTAAAGCCGGAGCGACTTATCTATCGCCATTTATTGGTCGTTTGGATGACACCTCGTGGGATGGAATGGAATTGATCAGCCAGATTGTTCATATTTACAACACACATGGTTACGAAACGGAAGTGTTAGCTGCCTCTATCAGAAATCCTTTACACATTGTAAAATGTGCTGAAATGGGTGCTGATGTAGTTACTTGTCCTTTGAATTCTATTTTAGGATTGTTAAATCATCCCTTAACGGATATTGGTTTAGCGAAGTTTTTGGAAGATCATAAAAAGGCGAATCAATAATATACTGCTGAATTAAATTCATAAAGGCTTCATGTTTTCATGGAGCCTTTTTTATTTGTCAATGAGATTCTTCGGCTAATTTTAATTTCTAAATTGACATGATTGTATAAGCCTCAGAATGACTTCTGAACGGGTTACCCCTCAAAATTCAGGGAAAAAGTAAAACTTCTATTCTTTAATCGATCTAAGGTGTTGGAAAAGATCAAGTTAGGGTCGCGGGAATGGACATCCAAAATACCATTGGAGACTTTAAATTCAGGCACCAAAATAAATAGCGGGAAGTTGATCTCGAAACCGACTCCGTATTCAACTGCAAAATCTGACTTATTCAGCTTTACAATATTTTCGGCATTTCTGGCTTGCGATTTTGCCGCCAAATCCAACCCGTATTTCATTCCACCAATCACATAGATTCGAAAATCCTTAATTGGATCGGACTTAAATTTTACTTGCAAGGGAAATTCAATGGTAACGGATTCAAGTTTTTGAGGCATACTGCTATTCTCAAACTCATATCGCAAAGTTTTTTCAGAAAACACCAAAGTAGGTATAAACCTCAACTCCAAATTTTTATGCAAATACAAAGATGATACAATACCTAGATTAAAACCGGTACCATTTTCTGCATTGATAGCAAAAAGCGAATCCGCCTGAATAAAGGCTTCATTTCTAAAAGCCCTGAAATTGCTGACATTAAAACCCATATGAATACCAAACTTGATATGTCGTTTTTTGAAACGCATATCATTCTCTAAGGTGTTGTGCTGTGCATTCAATAAGCAAGGCATCACCAAGAGCAGGGCAAAAATTATTTTTCTGCCCAGTAGATTGTACTTATCCCAAATGTTAGTGGAATGCATTGAACTTTTTTAAATCCGCAATTCTTTAAAATTTCCGCCATTTTATCGCCATCCGGAAATGCTCTCACAGATTCGGGAAGGTAGCTGTATGCGCGACTATCTTTTGACACCATTTTACCGATAAAAGGTAGAACGTTGCAAAAATAGAAATAGTATAAATTTCTGAAAATGACATTTTTAGGGATGGAAAACTCCAATATTAAGGCTCTTCCTCCTACTTTTAAAACACGCGACATCTCCGATAATCCTTTATTGAGATCTCCAAAATTTCTCACTCCAAATGCCGAAAGTACAGCATCGAATTGCTGATCTCCGAAAGGAAGATTTTCAGCATCTCCTTGGATCATTTCAATTTTATCAGACAAATTCTTTCGAAGAATTTTCTTTTTACCTACTTCCAACATTTTACCGGAAATATCTATACCGATCACCTTGTCGGGGTTGGCTCCCAGCGCTGCTAGTGCCAAATCTCCGGTGCCGGTAGCCACATCCAAAATTTGCTTGGGAGCAGACATTTTCAAAAGCTTCATCACCTTCCTTCTCCACCATTTATCGATTCCCATAGAAAGAAAATGATTTAAGAAATCATAGCTATGCGAAATGTTGTCAAACATCTCTGCTACCTGTTCTTTTTTAGCAGTCTCTTCTTTTAAGTAAGGCGTTATTTTGTCGTGTTCTGCCATATAATCGGGTGCAAAGTTATGTTATTAAACCATTTCAATAATGAATAAATTACTAACAAACACCTAAGTTTGCTTAATAATTGATAGTAATGAATATTAAACATGCAGCGTTCATAGGAAGTTTTACCAAGATCAGTCAATGCCCTAAAGATCCTCTGCCGGAATATGCATTTATCGGCCGTTCTAATGTCGGCAAATCTTCTTTGATCAACATGCTCACCGGAAGAAAGGCTTTGGCCAAAGTATCGCATACGCCGGGAAAAACAAAGTTGCTCAATTACTTCAAAATTGATGATGCCTGGTACTTAGTTGATTTACCCGGCTATGGCTATGCCAAAGTATCTAAAAGTGAGCGGCAATCCTGGGATAAGATGATCAGAGCTTATTTGGCTAACAGATCCACCTTGTCTTGTGTGTTTGTCTTGATTGATTCAAGAATACCGCCCCAAAAAATAGATCTGGAGTTCATCCATTGGCTGGGCAGCATGCAAGTTCCCTTCGTGATTACTTTTACAAAAATCGATAAGATCAAGAAAAATGCAATTCAAAAACAAGTCAATAGTTTCTATGCTGAACTTAAGAAGATGTGGGAAGACTTACCGGAATGTTTTGTTACATCTTCCGTTACCAATGCCGGTTATGAGGAGATACACGGATTTATAGAAAGTATCAATAAAGACCTTCCTTCACCGGAATAACTATTTAATGTACGGCCAATTTCTTCATCATGGTATCTGTAATGTCTTCACTATAAATACCGTAAGCATTAACCAATACACCTTTTAAATCGTGTTTCTTCGATGAAATGGCATATAAAATACTGTTATCTCCAGGATCGCTCATGCCTTCAAATCGGTAGAACTCATCTACTTCGAAATCTTCTGCAAAAACTTCAAAAGAACGATTCCGGCAAACAATGCTTTCCTGTAATAAATTAAAATCTTCTGTATACCCTTCCTTTTTCAAGGTATTTATCGCTTCACTTAAAGTATCAAAATCTCGTTTCATAATCATTGTTTATTCTAATAACTTAAGCAAAAGGAAATTAATTCAATAATTAACCCCGCTAAACTTTGTTAAAAGAGTGCACTTCCTTTTCAATGATCTGAGCAGATAAACGGGCATTTTCCTCCTTTCCGAAATCGTAGTGATGAATATCTACCGTTTCTACTTTAATATCTCCTTTGGTAAAATACGACCATGAATTTTTTACAAACCCGAAACCTATAAAACCTTCCTTTTCCCTTATGGCTTTGATTAAGGTCAGATCAACTTTGTAGTTCTTCGGTTGGTATTTATTAGCCAATGCCTTTGATCTTAGAAGAATCTCTTGATAGACACTAATGTTTTGTTCATTCTTCTCGTCAATATCATTCAATTGTTCCGGCTCTATTCTGGCCTTTAACTTTTTGATACGATTAGCACCAATGGATAGATGCTTTAAACTTTTGTGCTGCCAAGCAGTTCTAATAGCTTCCAACCAACCCCGGTATAGCCAACTCACCACTTTTGCCGCATACAGACTTCTATACCACCACTTCTTCTGCATTTTGTACATAATGATGGGTTTGGAATCCAATGCAATCAAACGTACATTTATGCCCTGTGCCTTTAATTGATGTGCCATTTCAAATGCCAAAATACCACCAAATGAAAATCCGCACAGCACACATTGACTTACCTTTGTTGCAATGATTTGGTTGACATATCCCTGTGCCAACTCTTCTAAACTTTTGTTGGAATGATACAAACTGCCGGCTTGAAAAGCATACATTGCATTGGGCACTTCCAGGGCATCGATAATGTGATTCAAAATGGCGATGGAACCATTCAGACCATGCACAAAATAAATCGGCACATGCTCTTCGCCTTCTTTTAGCTGCATTAAAGGATTGGACGAAAAGAAACGAGCATCTCGCGTAAATGCGTTTGAAAATGCCTTAATACTGGGAAAGTTATAAAACATAGCGATTGATATTGGCTCTTTATGACCCACTTGGAATTGTGCTATCACTTCCGCAGCCGATAAGGAGTCGCCTCCTATTTCAAAAAAATTATCCTCCGTACTGATGGTGCTAATTCCTAACACATTTTTCCAAATATCTACCAATTCTCTTTCGACGACATTCGTTGGCGCAACTATCGCTCTTTCATCTGCGAATTGTTGCGGGTCAGGTAATTTTCGGTAGTTGATCTTGCCGTTTGGAAATAAAGGGATCTCTTCTACTTTTATTAAAAAAGATGGAATGGCATAGTCCGGCAATTGATCCTGAAGGGTATTTTTCACCTGATCTATAGTGGTGTCGGCATTCGACTTAAACAACAAATAAGCAATCAATTGTAGATAGTTTTGATTCACTTTTTTCGCTATGACAACGCATTTATCAATGGTTTCAATCGTATTGATGGCATTCTCAACCTCCCCTATTTCTATTCGAAAACCTCTGATCTTTACTTGATTATCTTGCCGACCGATAAAATGGACATTGCCTTTATTATCGCTGTACACCAAATCTCCTGATCGATACTTCTTAGTTTTTCCACCGAAAGTAGTATGGATAAATCGTTGCGCATTCAAATCGGGATAGTTCAAATAGCCTTCTGACACACTATTGCCGCCAATCAACAACTCCCCCGGTAAATAGTCGGGTAACACCTGCAAATGTTGATTGACCACATACATCTCATAATTGGCCAGTGGCTTACCAATGGGTGTGGCTGCACTTCCTTCTTCATTTCCAATGAAATGATAGCCACAAGGGCCAAATGTTACTTCTGTCGGACC
>JAGQYH010000076.1 GCA_020436175.1 Bacteroidota bacterium | reverse complement strand
AATTAGGCAAGAAAGCTCCGGTAGAATTGTTCTTTTCAAATTATGAAGAAGTGGGCCACGGTGGCACGGTAGGCTATTCCAAAACCATTGAAGAGTTATTGGTGATTGATATGGGCGTTTTGGGAGATGATTGTCAGGGAAATGAAGTGAGCTGTTCTATTTGCGCCAAAGATTCTTCCGGGCCTTATGACTACAATTTTAGAAAACAGTTGGTGGAGTTGGCAAAAAAGAACAACATCCCTTATAAAGTAGATGTTTATCCGTTTTACGGCTCTGATGGGTCGGCTGCTTTAAGAGCCGGACTTGATTTCAGAGTGGGCTTGATTGGTATGGGCGTGGCAGCCTCGCATGGCACGGAAAGAACTCATAAAAAGGGCATTGAAGCCACTATTGATCTTTGTATGGCGTATGTGGATCAATTGAAATAAAAAAAGCATCCGCCAAATGACGGATGCTTTACTATTATTCTATTTTAAATGATCTTACTTTTCAGCTTTGCCTGAACCTGTAAATTTAAAGGTAGCACTGGCTGAAATTAACACAGGAGCTTTACCGGCAATGAAACCCACCTCGTAGGTACCATTCGTAATCTTTCCTGAATTCATATCCAGTTTTCCTTTGATCACTCCAATCTCAACTTTGTCGGCACTGGCTTTTTTGGACGAACCAAAAGTAAATTCGTTGATTCTTTCATCAAAGATACCGTTAACAGTATTACCTGTTTTCATATCCGTTACTTTGATTTTGTGCAGCGTACCGATCTTTTTACTTTCAATTTCAAACTTGTACTCATTAGAAGTAGCGGCTTGTAATTTCTTAAAGTCCTCACCACTGATTTCGTGGCTGCCTACTTTACCGCCATTTTTCCATTGGTTTGTGCTCTGATTTTCAACAGCGCCACCAATTTTAATTTTTACTTCATCATCAAATTGAAGCGTATAAGCGCCAGTATGCATGTACTGACCTTGAGCATTTGTAAGTCCTATGGCTACAAAAGCAATCATTGTTAATGTCATTAATAACTTTCTCATGTTTTATCGTTTTTTCATTATGATGTTCAAAATGTATGCCAAGTTAGAAAAATAGTGCTTATAAAAGCCCATCAAATCGATTATTGTTTTAGATTTTTCGATTTATTGGATTTCTTGTTCTATAAATCGTATGCCATGTTCTTGCAATTCGTCCAATACAGGCTTATATATTTCTTTGGTGATCGGAAGATGCACCCCTTTGGAGGATATAGTGTTGTTTAAGATCATCTTAGCGCAGATGGCCACCGGTAGGCCTACGGTTTCACTCATTGCCGTGTAAGTTTGGTCTTCGCCGATATACACCATGGAAGAATGTACCCATTTTTGTTCACCGCCTATCTTATAACCGAATTTATGCCACATCACGATCATATCTTTATCATTCGGATGCAGCGTCCATTTTTCTTCCAATATTTTCTGTAAGATCTGAGCGGGTGTCTGATCTTCTTCAATGCCTAAAGGGGTATGCTCAAAGATGCCCAACCAAACCAGTTTATCCCAAATGATGTCATCCTGCTCGATTTTTAGGTAATATCTCAACTTAAGCTCAACGGAATCATGTGGGTTATAAGATAAAAATGAATTGATGAAGTCTCTTTTGGTCATGTTTTTGGAACCTTCCAAAATATAAGTATCGTCCGTAGCACCTAATTGAACAAAAACATTCCAGGCTCGGCAGAATCCTACTCTTCTTAAAGTACCGCGATAGATCGTTGGGATCCCGACTAAACCATAGACGGCTCTGTATTTAAGAGAATCTCTGTTGGCATATCCTTCAAATTTACCGTAGCCATCAATATCGATAATCTCCGTTCGTCGGAATAATTTATGGTAAGGAATATACTTGTATTGTCCTTCCTGAATAAACTTGGAAGCACTGCCTTGCCCTGCCAGTACCACATTTCTGGGATTCCAGGTAAATTTATAATTCCATGGGTTGTCGTCACTTTCCGGCGCCACTAAACCTCCGGTAAAAGATTCGAAGCATGTCATTTCTCCGCCTTCTGCTTCAATTTTATCCAGTACTTTTTTAGCACTCATATGATCAATCCCCGGATCGACACCAATTTCATTCATAATGATGATACCTGCAACTTTCGCGGCATCATCCAACGCTTTCATTTCCGGTGAAATGTAAGATGGCGTAATTAAATTGATTTTTTTAGCAATACAATCTTTGGCAATGTCGATGTGGAGATGTGCCGGTAGCATGGAAACCACTAAATCAACTTCTTTGAACGCTGCATTTCTTTCTTCGGCATCTAAAGCATTAAATTGAAATGCTTCTCCTCTGGGATGATCACCAACTTTCTCTTGAGCCGTCTTAAGATCCCTATCGCCCACACGGATCGTCCAATCCTCTTGGATCGCATTTTGCAAAAAGTAACGGATCATGGAAGAACAAGACCTTCCGGCTCCTATGATGAGAATGGTTTTCATCCTTTAAAGTTAAAAATCAAACTTAATGCCTTGTGCTAATGGCAGATCATTACTCCAATTGATGGTATTGGTTTGTCTTCGCATATATACCCGCCATGCATCAGATCCCGACTCTCTGCCGCCTCCGGTTTCTTTTTCGCCACCAAATGCTCCGCCGATCTCAGCACCGGATGTTCCGATATTGATATTGGCGATGCCGCAATCACTTCCGGAATGAGCTAAAAAGCGCTCTGCATTTTTTAGGCTATCCGTAAAAAGAGCAGATGATAAACCATGAGCCACTTCATTATTGTATTCAATAGCTTGGTCTAAATGGTCGATTTTAATCAAGTATAGAATAG
Source organism: Bacteroidota bacterium (assembly GCA_020436175.1). Lineage (GTDB taxonomy): Bacteria > Bacteroidota > Bacteroidia > Chitinophagales > JADIYW01 > JAGQYH01. The sequence goes on along the minus strand of JAGQYH010000076.1, from coordinate 7,314 downwards.
GGGCGAAAGTCTCTTCTAAAACAATTTCAGCATCATGATGGATCTCGATAATGGTAGGCTTAACGAAGTTTCCCTTTCTGTCTAACACTTCATTTCCGCATAAAACCGTGCCACCTTGTTCTTCTGCTTTTTGAATGGCATTGGAGTAATTTCGGATTGAGGCTTCATCAATGAGTGGCCCCATTAAAGTAGTTTTATCTAATGGGTCGCCGATTCTTACCTGATCGTACGCTTTTACCAAAGCATTCTTTAGCTCTTCAAATTTAGAGGCATGTACAAACACTCTTCGGGTACTTGTACATCTTTGGCCGGCTGTGCCCACCGCACCGAATACTACTGCAGGAACGGCCAATTTCAAATCGGCGGTTTCATCAATGATCAATGCATTATTACCACCTAATTCCAGCAAATTTCTTCCCATTCTTTCCTGAACGATAGAAGAAATATATTTACCGACTTTAGTAGAACCGGTAAAAGAGATCAATGGAATTCTTTTATCTCTAATCATGGCTTCACCGACCGACTTGTTTTCTCCAATCACTAGATTGAAAATACCTTCCCAGCCATGTGCCTTTAAGACTTTATTACATAAATGTTGCACAGCTACAGCGGTTAACGGTGTTTTAGGCGAAGGTTTCCAAATGCTGATATCGCCACAAACGGCAGCCAGAAAAGCATTCCATGCCCAAACGGCTACCGGGAAGTTAAAGGCACTGATGATGCCCACATTGCCCAGTGGATGCCATTGTTCATACATTCTGTGCATGGGTCTCTCGGAATGCATGGTTAATCCGTATAGTTGGCGTGAAAGTCCAACGGCAAAATCAGCGATATCGATCATTTCCTGAACTTCACCATCTCCTTCTGCCTTTATTTTTCCATTTTCCAAACTAACCAAGCTGCCTAAAGCATCTTTGTGTTCACGAAGAATATTGGCCATATCTCTAATAATCAGCCCTCTTTGCGGAGCAGGAAGCATTCGCCACTTTTTAAAAGCATCTCCCGATTTTTCAATGATAGTATGGTAATCTTCTAACGTACAACTTTTAACCTCTGCTAAACGTTCGCCCGTAGTTGGATTATAAGAAGTGATGACCGACTCATGTCCTGAGGGTTGAAAATCACTACCACCAATAAAGGCGCCATTGTTGCTATCCTCAATGCCTAAAGCATCAAATATCTCTTTTATCATGATCATAAATTTTTTGTGCTTTCCATTAAGTCTTTGACATTGTCTTTACAGAAACCCTGCTTTCCGCGCTCAATGAATTCGTAAATTATGCCTGTTAATTCAGACGGTTTGGTAAATACTTGTGTGAGTTCCGGACACTTTAATGGTTCGTTGGTCGTAAACTCAGCGTAGCCTTTTTCTATCCATTCTTTCATGGTCTCTTCAACGGAATCAACTTGATAAGCCAAGTGATGAATGCCACCAACACCACCGCGTGCTTCCACCCATGATTTCACTACTGAACCGTTACTGCCATCAGAAACAAAAATTTCCGGCGGCATATGATATTCTTGTGATGCACCATCTATAAAGGGCAAGCAAGTGTTCCACGGAGCATTTTCAAGATGTTTTTCCGACGGTTCCAAAACCAAGCATTTGGCTATTGATCCATCTTCAAATTGTATGTCAAATCCTTCGGGTAAATCGGCGGCTAAGCGATAGCCTAAACATTTTATTAAGAAATCGGCAGTTTTATGTCTGTCGCGAACTCGGTAAGCAATATGGTCTAATCTCATGGCGCAAAGTTACATCAATTTAGTTGTCAAAACAACTAAATTAAGTGAATATATCAGCAGCGCATCGTGTAGCGATATTAGAGTTGATCCTGACGATATAGCTTATTCTTTTGGATATATTTTTCTACCGATTTAGGCACCCAATATTTTATACTTTCCTCGTTGGCCACTTTCTTTCTTATCAAGGTAGACGAAACATTGATCAATGGAAGAGCATGGATGTGGATCATTTCGTGTGTTTTCCATTCGGCGGGAATAGGAGCGTTGGTGCTTCGGGCATAGACTTGAATATTGACCATTTCAATGATGTCGCGGTAGGCTTTCCATTGATGGAAATTGATCAGGTTATCGGCACCCATCACTATTGAAAACAATCTTTCCGGAAATTCCTTTTTTAAGGCTTTTAAGGTGTGAATGGTATAAGAAGGTTTCGGTAGATCAAATTCTATAGCGCAAACTTTGAATTTAGGATTGTCTTTGATAGCGGCTTCTGTCATTAGTTTCCGATCTTCTTCATTGGCTAAAACTGCTGTATTTTTAAATGGATTTTGCGGAGAGACTACGAACCAAATTTCATCCAGCAACGCTGTTTCAAGCATGCTGTTGGCTACAATCAGATGACCGATATGAATAGGGTTAAAAGATCCAAAGTAGAGACCAGTTTTCATTTAGGAAAGATATAATTTTAATGCAATATCTGTTAATATAGAACGTATTACCTTTGAAAATTGCCAACCAATTGCCATACATGAATCTAAGCAGAAAGGTCTTGTTGTTATTGTTACTGCTGATATGCATAGGCTTATATTATTCTACTTTTTTGCTTTCACTAGTGCCGTACTTACTATTGTTATTGGGCTTAACAAGTAAAGAGCTTCGAGCAAAAGCATTGACCTTTGTAAGTCATCCTAAATATTTTGGGATCAGCTTAATTCTTTTTATTTATCTGCTATCCGGATTAAACAGCGAGAATTTATCCAATTGGTTGGGTAGGGTAAATTCGAATTTGATTTATTTGGTGATACCGCTGGCATTTTTTCTAATTGGACCGATTAAGAAGAAATATGTAAATGCTTTTTTAGCCATTTATGTATTGGTTAATTTGGTGATCAGTGCTAAGTTGTTGATAGGATACCTTTTCAACTTTGATGAGATAAACGATGCCTATTTAAGAGGGAAAACCATTGTTACTCCAATAATTCATATTTGGTATAGCCAGCTTTTGGCAATAGCCATCCTTTTTTCTATTTATTTAACGGTTACTCAATATTATTTCAAATGGAAATGGGAACGCTTTTTTTATGCTTTTGCCGCTTTGTTTCTCACTGTATTCATTCATGTTTTGGCCGTTAGAACAGGTCTGTTGTCGCTATATGTCGCTTTATTTTTCAGTGGTTGTTACTACGTTTTTTACACGAAAAAATACCGACAAGGCATAATAGGTTTTGCTGTTCTGGCGGTGATTCTAGCCATCTCCTATACTAGTTTTCCTTCCTTTAAGAATAAACTTTCTTATGTAAAATGGGATATGAGTACTGCATTGATCGAAAACGGGGAATATCACAACTCAGATAGAATACGCATTTATTCCATTTTAAATGGTTGGATATTGGCTAAAGAAAATCCGTTATTCGGTGTTGGTGTTGGTGATATTGAAGAAGAAAGTGACCAGAAGTTTGAAATTACCTATCCGGATCTCCCAATAGACTTACGATATCCGCCGATTAATCAAGTGGTTTTTACATTGGCATGCTTTGGTTTCTTAGGGACGGCGGTGTTTTATGGCTTGCTATGTCTGCCTTTGATTCATTTTTGGAGGAAACATCCGTTGATCATTCCCTTTTACATTTTAACCTTCACCTCGTTCATTGGTGAGCAAAGCATTGAGTTAATCGTTGGAAAAACTTGCTTTCTCACTGTTGTTTGTATTTTGATTCAAACGGAGGAGGAAATGGTTACATGAACAGAATGATGTTGTTATTTTTCAATGCCATCCTCGCACCAAGTTAATTTTTTGATTTTAGCTAATTCTACAAAACTTAGATTGTCGGGCAATGCACTTTTTGTCTTTTGCTTATAATTTTCTCCATGATCTAAATGATAAGCCACGGCGGCAAACTTGATATCTATGCCGGTCACGCCGGAATTGATCAACCGCACAATAAATTCTGCATCTTCTTTACCCCATCCAACAAAAGATTCATTAAATCCATTGATTTGGATGGCATCAGCTTTAAAACAGGAAAAGTTACAGCCTTTTACGGAGCGTTCATTATGAATAGTTGTTGATAATAACCTGGCCAATGCGAGATGGTGGATAGTGTAGAGTCGATTCGAAATACCACTTTCAAAGAAGCTGAAATTGAGTTGTTCATCCTCAATAACCGTCTTGGTTTTTTGGGCATTGAGCAGAACACGGTGTCCTTGGCAAAAATGTTTGGGTTGAGCAAAAGTCAAATGAGATTGGATAAAATCTTTATGCAAAATAATGTCGCCGTCGGTAAAAATTAAATATTGTCCCGTAGCTTTTACGATGGCTTTGTTTCGAATGGCAGCTAACCTAAATCCTTGGTCTTCCTGCCACACATGTACAAGTGGCACAGGATACTGACTTTTCATTTGATCGATCAGCAACTGAGTAGTTTGGGTTGAGCCATCATCAGCAATGATCACCTCATCCGGGAGCCGGCTTTGAAGCGCAATACTGTTCAGCGTCAACCGCAAAGTCTCCGGACGATTGTAAGTACTAACGATCAGTGATGTTTTCATTTATTCGATAAAGGTAAAGTATAATTCCAATTGTTATAAACCGTGAAATTTCTTTCAGGGTCAGTCGAATTATGAATCATATTTTTAACTTTGCAGAGCCTTATGGGAACAAAGAAAACAAAGCAGCAACGAGATTCTATTTTTCACAGTGAGTTTTTCCCTCATGCAGATGCTTTGTACAATTTTGCCTATCATTTAACTTACAACGAAGAGGAAGCCAATGACTTGGTTCAGGAGACCTTTATGAAGGCGTATCGTTTCATAGATTCTTATCAAGAGGGAACGAATTCTAAAGCATGGTTGTTCAAGATTTTGAAGAATGCATTTATTAATCATTACAGGAAAAGAGCCAAACAACCTAATCAAGTAGATTTTGAAGATATTGTTAGTCACCACGATTCCGATAGTGAGAAGTTTAAAGGCAGTGTAGATTTAAGGCAAGAGATCTTTCAGGGAATGTTAGGCGATGAGATTTCCAATGCCATCAACAGCATTCCTGTTGACTTTAAGACGGTGATTTTGCTTTGTGATGTGGAAGGATTTACATATGAAGAGATAGCAAAGATAGTTGACATTCCGATTGGAACAGTGCGATCGAGATTGCATAGGGCACGGAATTTGTTAAAGGAAAAATTGAAAGATTACGCAGGGACGTTGGGTTACACCTGATATGAATATTGCATTGATTGATGATTAGATGTCAGGGACATACTTTTAATAAGAATGCGATAACTGATAAAAATTAAATGAAACGAGATTTGAAAATTTTTGGGATAGGAGGACATAACTGCAAATCTGTGGTCGAGAAGGTAGAAATTCTTTTGGATGGAGAATTGGATAAGGAGACGGAGTGTCAATTGATCAAAGAAATCAATAAATGTCCGTCTTGTTTGGAACATTATGCCATTGACGACGCTTTCAAAAAGTTCGTTAAAAACAAAATTGACCGTAAGAATTGTACTAAAGATCTGAAAGACGAAATACTAAATAAGATCAAACATATTGATACAGAATCAGAAGATGCTATTGAACCTTAAAGTTCACGATTACTGAAGAAGTATTCTGACTGTTATCTATCGCCGTAAAACTTACCGGCACAACATCTCCGAAAAAATACAACTGACTTAAGGAATCAATAGATTTTAAAGTGTAAGTCATTCTAACAAAATCCTCTTTTCCCGAAATACTTTTGGCAAATAACCGCTCTTTGTCATCCGCTCCGGTAGTATCGATAAAGGCAATGAACTCAAAAAGTTCTTCATCATCCTGAATGATCATATCGATAATGGCGGTGTCGCTAATACTTCCGGTATAACTACTGGCTGCCTGATCGATAGCTGTTCCGTTGATCTTGATACTTGAAAAAACAGGCGCACTCTTATCTTTGCAAGAAGTCAAAAATGTAATGGCTGCTAAAAGTATAAAAGTGTATTTTTTCATGATCATTTTTTAGAAGCTGCTAAGTTAATAAAAGAGATGATAAATTTGATTCCTTCAATTTTAACGATTTTTTACTTCGATTTCTTATTCTTTTTGTTCTGAGTGTCTTCGTATAACTTTTTAATGATTCCGTCAGGTAAACCTAATTTGGGTACAAAGAGCTCATCAATATCCAACCAATTCATGATCTTCCTGAAAATCTCCAAGGCCGGTACAATAACGTCAGCTCGATCAGGTCGCATTCTAAAATTAATCTGCTTGTCAATATCCGGGATCACTTTAAGCATGCTGTAACATACTTCAATGACTTCCAAACTAAGAATATTGTTTTTGTTCTTAGAGTGATTTTTTAGAATATGGTTAATGTTTCCTCCGGAGCCAACACCTTTGATGCCGGAATATTCATTTCTGAATTTGTATAGCCAAACCCGCATTTCCCGCCAGGCTTCATTACTCACCATATTGTGTTTCAGCCTTAACGTTCCAATATCAAATGACCACTTATCAATAAGTTTGCCATCGGAAATAAGCACTAATTCCGTACTTCCTCCTCCAACGTCAATGTATAAATAATTCGTGTTGTCGCTAAACGGGCCTTCGCCTAATTGGTTCGAAAAAATAATATCAGCCTCCTGCGAGCCACTGATCACATGTATTTCAATGCCGGTTTTTTCTTTAATTTTCTCAATTACTTTTTTGCTGTTTCGAGCTTCCCGCATGGCACTGGTGGCACAAGCCATATAGATCTCGGTTTGATGCACATCCAAAATGTTTTTAAAGGCCTTTAAAGCTTTGATCAACGAATTGATCTTAGCCGTTGAAAATTTACCATTTAAAAATGCTTCTTCTCCTAAACGTAGTGGAATTCTGTAAATCGTGTCTTTTATGAAAATGGGGCCGGTGGGGCTTTCATAAACATTCATCAATAATAACCTAATGGCGTTAGATCCTATGTCAATTGCTCCTAGTTTCAAAGGCTAATTTTTGTTTGGTTTTTGATTATGATAAAATTGGGTGTAATATTCATGAATAACATCTTGTGCTCTGATAATCTCTTTTCCTTTAGACTTTCTGTATTTATTGCGTTGATCTTGGTCAAAGATACGAGCCTTTACGTTACCGCTCCATTGAATGTTTAAAATATCAATCAATTGTTGTTTTAAATTTCTGTCCAGAATAGGGCAAAGTACTTCAACCCTATAATCAAGGTTTCTGGTCATAAGATCTGCACTGCCGATGTAAACATCTTCTTTGCCATCATTATGAAAGACAAAAACACGGGTATGTTCTAATAGTTTATCGACAATACTTATCGCTTTGATGTTTTCACTCATTTTCGGAATGCCGGGAATCAACGAG